>CAMBQS010000184.1 GCA_945870015.1 Desulfocicer vacuolatum DSM 3385 | reverse complement strand
AAGCAAAGGCAGGCAAACAGGTGGAAAAAAATTCTGCGATTCATATCGTAATCCTACCCCAATTTGATTATTGGGCCACCAGTTCCACCCTGCGATTTTTGCTTTTTCCCTCGTCGTTCTTGTTGGAGGCTACCGGTGCTGCCGGGCCGGCTCCAAAGGGGGTCAGCCGGGCTGCGGCAATTCCGTGTTTGCTGACAAGGGCATTCACCACTGAAGCTGCCCTGTTCTGAGACAGTTTGACATTGTGGGCAAACTGGCCGACATTATCAGTATGTCCCACCACATAGAGTTTCAGGCCGGCATCCGCCTTGAGCATCTTTACGATCTCCGTAAGAGCTGGTTCAGATTCCGGTTTCAGATCAACCTTGTTGGTATCAAAATAAATACCATAAACCGCAACCCGGCCGGTTTCCTTGATACTGTTGGACAGCGCATCGGCATTGGCGGTTACATCCTGCTGCATGAGCTGTTTTTCAACCACATAAACTACGTACTGCCCATTATCCGCTCCAAATACCTCTGCCCAGATTTCTTTATCTTCACGGATAATCCGGATGGTGGAATACTGCGTTCCGCCATCTTCATATTCATAAACCGGTTTTCCGCCAATCGCCTTGGCTGCATTGACATAATTGCGGACAACCTGCAGACCGCTTGGCAGCGTAATGCCTTCATTGGCATAATAGACCACAAAAGTATAGTATCCTTCCACTTTTTCTTTTTTATCCGGCCCGACAGCAAATTCATGCTGATCAAACTCCTTTACCTCGGAACGGTAAATATGGAAGCCGGGCATTCGGGAAAAAAGGGCCGGGTCCTTGGTTCCTTCACTGTCATTCGGATCGCTCGCTGCAAGCACGGGCTGAAATTGGGCCAGACACAGGATAACAAACAAAATCGTCAGAATACGTTGTACCATGGGTTCTCCTTTATATTTGATTTTATTCTTTATTTAAAGTGACGATGATTTGTTTTTTTCTTCACCATCAATAAATTATGCTCCCAATGAAGTTCTGCGACAACCTGTCGCAGATTTGGGTGTGCTGCATATCGTTCGTATCCGGATTGACGGATCTCAATGGCAACCGCATCCGCCATCGCCTCCACAGCCACAGCCGCCGCCTTCCTTGAGTCCGGCAATGGCCTTCACAACATCCCGATTGCCGACAGATTCAATTTTTTCAATCCATGCGGTAACACAGATTTCCCCAATGGACCGGCAAAGGGGCAAAACATGAGCGGCAAGGTGTTCGAAGATCCCGTGAACGGTTTCCGGATGAAGGGTAAAGGATACGTTCTCCCCCTGTTTTTTTTTCAACAACGCCAGCTCAAAATCAGTCAGCCCGTTCAATCCTATGCCCCAGATAAAATCAAAATGGATTGGCTGTTCCGGTTTCCCGGACAATGGGGCTGCCTTGTCCGTCTTCATGGCAATCGTAACCCTGGATGGAAATTCAATTTGTAATGGCATCATTTTCATTCCTCATTTTGTATCCTGAAGCTGCCTCAGATAGGCAAAAAGATTCCGGGCTGACTTTTTGGATCTGTTTTTTATTTTTTCCTTCTGTGCGCTCCGCACCAGTTGGGACAGCCGCTGCCGTTCTGCACCCGGAAAATTGACAAAAATATCTTCCAGCAGGGATTCATTTCCATTGATGAGTTCATCGCGCCAGGATTCGATCTGATGAAAATCCCTGGACTTTTTATAGTCTCCCTGCTCGATCATTTTCACGGCCTGTAGAATTGGCTCCGGATCAAACTCGCGCATCAAGGCTCCGATATGCTGTATCTGCCTTCGATATGCCCCATGTTTTGTAAGGATTTTAGCAAGTTGTATCTCTTTCAGCAGTTCCTCCGGAAGACCGATGGTCAAAATCTGCTGAGATGAAAGCGTTATCAGTTTTTCCCCAAGCTCCTGAAGCAGATGGGCGTCTTTTTTCTTCTCTGTCCTGCTTTTTGGTTCCACGTTTTTGATCCCTGTATCGTCCGTTGTAACATTATTGAAATCGCTTCATGAATTTCCGGTCAATATAATCCTTCAGGATAAAAGCGATTTTTCCATGCAAGGTAAACCACTTTTTCTGAAGCACCCCGGTTCCGCCTCCCATATTGAATATCAACAGATAATCTCCTCCCGGTTCAAACGATTTCAAAGGACGGCCGGAAAGTGCCGCAAAAAGGTTATGGTACAGAACCGGATTTTCCCGGACAGCATATACACCCACTTTATCAAGATATGCTTCTTCAAAAAAAATACAATCCCCTCCCCCGAAAATTTCCGGATATGCCTTGCTTTGCAGATATCGATTCACCAGAAGCCCGCCATCGGGCCCAACCGGGAGTCCGGATTGCTGAAAAATGGGAGATGGTTTGACACCGGTTGCCAGAAAAATCAGATCCGGCTCATACACCTCGCCGGAAGACAATACGATTTTTCCGGTTTCAACCTTTTGGACAGAACTGTTTTCATGGAATTCAATTCCTCTTTTCATCAGGGAGTTCCGGACCAGCAATCGCACCCTTTCTGAAAAACGGGGCATGAATTCCCGGCTGGAAAAAATCCGGATTTTCGGGATATGCCCTCCCTGATGCTGACCGATCTGCCGGATATTTCCTGCGATCTCCGCAGATGTCGGCCCCCCGCCGATAATATCAATCACCGCCTGTTTTTCAGATAAGATTTCGTGAATTCGATTTTTTGCTTCCGCCAGCTTTTCAATGGGTTTGACCGTGTAAATATCGCCGTTGTTCCGGGTAACAATATCCTGAGATACATCACTTCCGATGTTAAATGAAATCACATCATAGCTTACAGCCGCACCTTTTTCCAGTTCTACCTGCCGTTTATCCGGAATCACCCGCTGAATCCTGTCCTGAAGAAATACCCCTCCATTCTTTTCAACCTGCTGCTTTGTCGAAAAGCGGATCTCCTCCGGCAGGTAGGTACCGCCCAGCATTCCAGGCCCCATACCTGAATAATAGTGGTATGGGGATGGCCCGATCACCGTAACCCGGTGACCCTCCCGGACAATCTGTTTCATGTTGGCAAGGGTGACCAGATGCGCATGCCCGCCACCGGCCAGAACAAGATGTTTACCCAAAAACCATACCCCCCTTTTTGATCTATGACTTGGATCTGCGATTTGCGATCTTTTACACTATTTTACAGACTCTGGAAAAAACTGCAACAATCTATCACAAATTCTTCAATTGTTGCTTGCATTTCCAATTTGTTTTACATATAGAATAATTTCAAATCGATATAGAAGGCCAATTTCGTTTTTTTCTTAATTATCTATCAAGCGCAGGAGGAGAAAAACCATGAAAAAGACTGTAATGGAAGTCATGAAAAACACTGTGGACAAATTCGGCGGAAAAGTCGCATTAAAGTACAAGGTAGACGGTAACTGGGAAGAAACGACATGGAAAAGCTATTATGATCAGGTGCTGGTCACCGCACGGGCATTCATGGCCCTTGGACTGGAAAAAGGAAAAGCCGTAAGCATACTGGGCAACAACTGCCCCCAATGGTTTATCAGCGATCTGGCCGCCATTTTCGCAGGAGCCGTACCTGGCGGCATATACACGACCAACACTCCGGAACAGTGTCACTACATCGCTGAACACAGTGAAGCGAACATCGCTGTTGTTGAAAACGCCGAACAGTTGAAGAAATTCAAGGAGATCCGGGACCGTTTGCCTGACCTGAAGGCCATTGTCCTGATGAATGGTTCCGACAGTGACGATCAGGTCTATTCCTGGAAAGAACTGCCCAAGCTTGCGGAAAAAATTCCGCAATCCGAACTGGATAAACGGATCAAATCCCAAAACCCGGACGATTGCTGTACACTGATCTACACATCCGGTACAACCGGAAACCCCAAGGGAGTCATGATCACCCATGACAATATTACCTGGACTGCCAATCAGGTGATCTCAACGGTAAAGGGAAACTCCGAAGATCAGATCATCAGCTATCTTCCCCTCAGCCATATTGCAGAACAAGCGGTCAGCCTCCATGGCCCCATCAATATGGGTGCAACCACCTGGTTTGCGGAAAGCCTGGATAAACTCGGTGAAAATCTGACGGAAGTCCGGCCGACTATTTTTGTCGGCGTTCCCCGTGTATGGGAAAAAATACAGGCCAAAATGCTGGCTGCCGGAGCCAGCAACCCCTGGCTGCTGCAAAAAATCGCCGCCTGGGCCAAAAAGAAAGGAAAAATCGCCGGCTACGCCTTCCAGGAGGACAAACCCATGCCTCCTCTCTTTAACCTGGCCCAGAAGGTAGTCTATTCCAAGGTTCGCAACAAACTCGGTCTGGATCGATGCCGGATCTTCATCTCAACGGCTGCGCCGATCAACATGGATACGCTGGAATATTTCATGAGCCTGAATATACCTGTTACCGAAGTATATGGAATGAGCGAGTGTACCGGACCCGCAACCGTATCTCTTCCTGAGCCGTTTAAATACCGGACCGGATGGGCCGGACCGGTCATGCCCGGCGCCGAAATCTCCATTGCTGAGGATGGAGAGGTACTCATGCGAGGACGCCATGTTTTCAAAGGCTATTTTAAAAATGAAGCCGCAACAAAAGAAACACTTGATAACAAAGGATGGCTGCATTCCGGTGATGTGGGGATTATTGATGAAAAAGGATTTCTCAAAATTACCGACCGAAAAAAAGAACTGATCATCACCGCAGGCGGCGAAAACATCCCGCCACAGGTATTGGAAGGCAAGCTCAAAGCGATCCCGGTTATCAATCAGGTTGCCGTGATCGGGGACAAACAGAAGTATATGACCGCCTTGTTCACCCTGGATCCGGAAAAAATCGTGGCAGAAGCAGCGAGAGCGGGAAGTAGTGCAAAGGATTCCGCATCTGCCGCAAAATGCGAAAAATTCAGAGCCTATCTGCAAAAACAGGTGGATGAAGTCAATTCAACCTTTGCCCGTGTGCAGACCATCAAGAAATTTGTCATTCTTCCGGAGGAGTTTACGGTTGAAGGTGGTGAACTCACACCCACCATGAAAATGAAACGAAGAATCGTCAATGAAAAATACGCAAAAGAGATCAAGAGTATGTACTAGCCTGTTTTTTAATATCAACCCTGTCTTACCGGGTTGAACAATTGTTTTAAAATACCCCCCGGTTGTGCCTTGATTCCCGGCCAACCGGGGGTTCTCTTTCTACTCAAACTGTTTTCGAAATTCTGCAAAATTTAATTTCAGTTCCATCAGTTCTGTTTCAAGCTGATTTACTTTTTCTTCCAGTTGATCCATCCGTTCAGTATCCGCAGCCATCGCCATTTTTTCAGGGGAGGAGGATTCCGACTCTGAATCCCATTCCTCCTGTTCAACAATGCAGAATCGCTGTGCATACCGGCATTCTTTCTGACCGGGCATGCGCATCCGTTTTTCCACAAACGGGCCCTTTTCATGATTTATCAACTTCTGCAATGTATGCTCAACCGCAGGCAGTCCATGGAACTCCACCATCCGGGTTGTTCTTGATTTCAACTCACCGACTGTCTGGGAACCTCTCAGGAGCAATACACAGAGGATACCCAGTTCACTTGTTGAAAAATCAACAACCTCCTTCATGTTGTGTTCAAATTTTGCTGCCCGGCTTCCATGGGTTTTCACCTGCCAGACCAGATGTTTCTCCCGGAGGCTTTGCAGGGCGCCTTCCACTTCGGTCTCACTCCAGATTTTTATTGGATACCGGTTGGATTTCTGATTGCACCCATTTACCAGGGCATTCAGGGTCAGGGGATAATAATCCGGAGTGGTCATCTGTTTTTCGATCAACACCCCTACAATCCGGGCCTCTAATTCATTGATTGAATAGTCCATTCTGTCATCCTTGTCATATGATTTGGCATGTTTTTCATTTCCCGGTTACATCAAAAACCAAGAACAGGATCGATGTCGAGTCATTTCTTCTCTCCTTGACAATACCATTTCCGGGCTTACTCTGAAAGCATAACTGTATCAAAACTAATTCTTATGGAGAAATGATAAGGAGACCCACCATGAAAACCCGAGTCTTCATGATCCTGTTGATATTATCTGCCGGTATTTCCGGAATATATTCAATCCAGTCATTCATCCATGCGGAGACCAATAAAATGGATAATCAAAAATCAAAACCAAATATTGAAACAGCAACATTTGCAGGCGGTTGTTTCTGGTGCACGGAATCGGATTTTGAAAAATTAAAAGGCGTGATCAGCGTTATTTCAGGCTTTTCCGGTGGTAAGGAAAAAAATCCCACCTATGAGGAGGTTTCCTCTGGAAAGACCTCCCACCTCGAAGCAGTACAGATTCGATATGATGCCGATACAATCACATACAAAGAACTGCTCAATGTATTCTGGAAACATATTGATCCAACCGATCCAGGAGGCCAGTTTGTAGACCGTGGTTCCCAATACCGGTCTGCTGTTTTTTATCACTCTGAAGTTCAGCAGCAGATTGCAGAAGAATCCAAAACAGCGCTGGAAGGCTCCGGTGTATTTCATAAACCCATTGTTACGGGAATCCTTCCCTTTACCGCTTTTTATGAGGCAGAAGAATATCACCAGGATTATTACAGGAAAAATCCGGTTCGATACAATTTTTACAGATATCGATCCGGAAGGGATCAATTTATTCAAACCGCCTGGGGAAACAGGACAGAAAAAAAAGCATCCCATTCCAAAACTGCGGAAGCTGTCCGATCCGCCTATTCAAAACCGGATGATGAAACGATCCGGAAATCGCTGTCCCCTCTTGAATATGAAGTTACCCAGAAAAACGGTACGGAACCCCCCTTTGACAACCCTTACTGGGACAATAAAAAAGAGGGACTCTATGTTGATATTGTTTCCGGCGAACCGCTTTTCAGTTCAACAGACAAGTATGATTCCGGAACCGGCTGGCCAAGCTTTACCCGGCCCGTTGATGACCGGAATATCGTCGAAAT
>CAMBQS010000183.1 GCA_945870015.1 Desulfocicer vacuolatum DSM 3385 | reverse complement strand
TAACCGAACCGAACTCCGTAACCACATACTGGACATCACTTCTTGGAATCACAACCCCCATGTTGTTGAGCATGGGTACGATACGGCTTTTTTTCCCATGCATGCCGGTGGAAGCCAGCATCAGAATGGATTTTCCCCCGTTGGATTCTGACGCTCCGCGGACAAAGTCCATCATTCCGGTAACCCCGGAAAAAAGGTTGTATGGAAGTGCGTCAACCGCTGCCTGGCCGGTCAGGTCCATGGTCATGGCGATATTCATGGACACCATTTTGTTGTGTCTTGCGATAATGGACGGCCGGTTCACATAATCGGAGGGGTGAAATTCAATCGCCGGATTGTTGTCCATAAAGTCATACAAGGCCCGGGTTCCTACGGCACTGCTGGCTACGATTTTGTTTTCATTAAATCCCTTTTTCCGGTTGTTGATCACACCGCGTGCAAACAGGTTCATGATTCCATCGGTCAAAAAATAGGTATGAACGCCCAGATCGTTTTTATTGGCCAGGCCGAGCAGGGTAGCGTTTGGTGTTGCACCCAGGCTGATCTGGATTGTGGAGCCGTCATCAACCAGTCTGGCAATGTGACGGGCGATTTTTGCATCCGATTCCAGTTCAGGATATTCCTTGATGGAGAGGATCTCTTCATTGTGTTCAACAATCACATCCACATCATCCACATGGATAAAGCTTCTGCCGAGAACACGGGGCATCTTTTCATTCACCTGGGCAATAACAATATCTGCGGCTGCCGCGGCTGCCTGTGTAACATCAACGGAAACACCAAGGCTCATCCATCCGAAATCATCCGGAGGCGTAACCTGAATCAGAGCGACATGGATCGGCAAACGGCCGGTTTTGAATAAACCCGGGATGGCAGAAAGGTTGATCGGAGTGATGAACCGGATGTTTTTTGCCAATTCTTTTGAGGATGCTGAACCGGAATAAAAAGACCGGACATTCAGATTCTGACTTCTGGTTTCATTGGCAATCAGCGTTAGGGGTATTGTTTCCAGACTGAGGAGGCGGACAATTTCAATATCGGTAAAATTGGATGCAGCGTTGAAGATTTCCTTGACCAGGTGCTGGGGTTCACCGCAGGAAGAGCTGATAAAGACGCGCTGGCCGGGACGGATTAGCCGGATTGCTTCGAAAACGGTTTTTTTCTTTTGAATATAATTATCCGGCCAGTATTTTGTTGTTCCCATGGATCGCTCCTCAAATCTATTTTTGTTCTGCTACTATGTGTCATGTCGGTTTGATGAAGGGTTTGAAAAAAGCTTGACAAAGAATAGTCTGCATAGTAATTGTTACGAACGAGCGCTCAATCAAACCCATTATACATTATCAATTTTACAGACATTCGGCAACAGATAAACCAAAGTGTCGGTGTCCGTAAAGAAGTTTTAAGAATACCCGATCAGAATCCCGGAACCTACCGGGATGGTTTCCGGTCAGATTTTACAGGGTTTTTTGTTTCACACATGACAACAATCCGGGTATGAGCCGGATTGTTTTTCTTCGGATACAGGATTTTCTATGACCTATCTTACAGTCTCCGATGTAACTCTCTCCTTTGGCGGTTTGAAAGCTTTATCCAATGTCACCCTGAAAATCCAACCCAACCTGATTACTTCAATCATCGGACCCAATGGTGCGGGAAAGACCAGCATGTTGAATTGTGTTTCCGGGTTTTATCACCCTTCATCCGGAGAAATTCATTTCGGCGGCCAGCGGCTTACCCATGCATCCCCTCACCAGGTTTCAAAAATGGGAATTGCAAGGGCGTTTCAGAATCTTGAGCTTTTCAGAGGGTTATCCGTACTGGACAATCTGCTTCTGGCCCGCCACAAAGACTTGAAATACAACTTTTTACAGGCAGTTGTTTATGTTGGAAAGGCTTCCCGGATCGAAGCGGAGAACCGGCAGTATGTGGAAGAAGTAATCGACTTTATGGAGCTTGAGCCCTATCGGAAGAGACTGGTTGGCAATCTCAGCTATGGTGTTCAGAAAAGGGTAGAGGTTGCCAGGGCCCTGACACTTTCGCCGAAAGTACTGCTGCTGGATGAACCCATGGCGGGTATGAATATCGAGGAGAAGGAGGACATCGTCCGCTTCATTATGGATATTCAGAATGAACGGAATATAACCGTGGTGCTCGTCGAACACGACCTCGGTGTTGTCATGGATATCTCAAATCAGATTTATGTGCTGGATTTCGGAGAACTGATCGGATCGGGAACACCGGAAGAAGTGGCTTCCAATCCAAAGGTAATTGAAGCCTATATCGGAGAAGAATAGATCTCAATGGAAAATACAGACCCATTACTTCACTATACCATTCCCCAGTTGCTTCGGTGGCGGACCCGGAAGACCCCTGAAAAGGTTGCTCTTCGGGAAAAGGATTTCGGGCGCTGGCAAAGCATTACCTGGAATCAGTATTTTTCCTATGTCCGGAAGATTGCTCTGGGCCTGGAAAAGATCGGGCTGGTACGGAAGGAAGTTCTTGCGCTTATTGGAGACAACATCCCGGAAATGCTGTTCATGGCGATTGGTACCCAGTCGATCGGCGCCCATTCTGCCGCAATTTATCAGACCAGCCTCCCGGATGAGATCGCAGATATTATCAATTATTTGAATGTCCGGATTGTGTTCTGTGATGATCAGGAACAGGTGGATAAACTGGTTGAGGTCAGGCAGAAGATACCCCATGTAATCAGGGTGATCTATGAAGATCCAAGGGGCATGCGCAGTTATCGGAAAGATGACTGGTTCATGAACATTGAAGATCTCTACAAACTGGGAGAAGAGAAGGAAAATGAGGATCCGGATTACTACGAGAAGTTGATTGATCAGGGGAAACCGGACGATATCTGTCACCTCTGTCTGACTTCCGGTACAACCGGGCTTCCCAAGGGAACCATGCTGACCCATAAGAATTTTATCAATATGGGAATTCAGCTCACAAAGGTCGACCATCTGGAACCCACGGACGAATACCTCTCCTTTCTTCCGTTTGCATGGATCGGTGAACAGATGAACTCCTTTGGTGTGGCCATGGCGACCGGAATAACCATCAATTTTCCGGAGTCGGTGGAAACCGCCATGGAGGATCTGAAAGAGATCGGGCCTCATTTCATGTTCGGAGCGCCCCGAATATATGAGAATATCCGTTCCCAGATCTGGCTTAAGATTGATGAATCGTATCGGTTGAACCGGTTTTTTTATGAGTATTTTATCAAGGTAGGAGAACGGGCTGCCCGGTATCGCATGTCCGGGAAAAAAATGCCCCTTGGATTGGGAATTCTTGCATGGGTGGGAAAGGTGTTGGTCACCCGGCCTCTGATCAACCAGATCGGATTCCTGAGGTTGAGAAGAGCCTATACCGGCGGGGCGGCTCTCGGGCCCCAGTTGTTCACATTTTATCAGGCTATCGGGGTGAACCTGAAACAGATTTACGGACAAACGGAAATTGTTGGAATTGCCTATATGCACCGGGATGGGGATGTCCGTCCGGATACGGTGGGAAAACCCCTTCCGGAAACCGAGTGCAGAATTTCGGAAAAAGGTGAGATTCTTTCCCGGTCGCCTTCCGTATGCGTTGGGTATTATAAGCTTCCGGATAAAACAGAAGAACTCCTGGAAGGGGGGTGGCTTCACTCGGGCGATGCCGGTTATATAGATGAAAACGGTCACCTGATCGTGATCGACCGGGTGTCGGATGTGATGCATAACCGGAAGGGCGAGATGTTCAGCCCCATGTTTCTGGAGAATAAACTGAAATTCAGTCCGTATATCAAGGAAGCCGTGATCTTCGGAGATCAGCAGGATTTCGTTGCGGCCCTGGTCAATGTCGATCCGGTTGTTGTTGGAAAATGGGCGGAAGACCGCGGAATCTCCTATTCAACCTTTATGGATCTGTCTGCAAAACCGGAAATTGCGGAACTGGTACGGGAGGAGATTGTCAAAATAAATCAAAATGCGGAAAAAAAACATTTCCGCATCAAGCGATATGCAATCCTGTATAAACTGTTGGATACGGATGACGGCGAGTTAACCAAAACCGGAAAAATCCGGCGGAAGTTTGTCCGGGAAAAATATCAGGATCTCTACGATGCACTGTACGATGAGAAAATAAAAGAGAAAGAGGTTGAAGCGTTCTTCCAGTATCAGGACGGCCAGACAGCAAATGTGAAAACCAGAATTTCATTTTATACAATGGAAGGGGTGTCATGACCTATTTTTTTCAGTTGGTACTCAGTGGAATGGTTGTTGGTTCCATTTATGCCCTGTCTGCTTTAGGTTTTGTATTGATTTATAAATCCAGCCGGGTGCTGAATATTGCTCACGGACAGCTCATTGCAACCGGTGCATTCATCACCTATGCTCTGACGGTCTGGGTTGGGATACCGATTTATATTTCCTTCTTTATCAGTCTTGTGATCACCTTTTTCCTGACCATGAGTGTGGAGAGGATTTTTTTACGCCGTTTGATCGGAGAACCCATTATTTCCGTTATCATGGTTACCATCGGTCTGATGTCCATCCTGGACGGCCTGATCTACCTGACTCCTTTTGGCTCGGAAAATTTTTCGTTTCCCCTGTTCCTTCCCAAGGAACCCATTACCATGGCCGGATTATCCATCTCCTGGACGCAGCTTGTGGGAGTGATCCTTACTTTTACCCTGATCGGTGCTTTTTCGTGGTTTTTCAAGAAATCAACGATTGGAATTTCCATGCGGGCGGTTTCCGATGATCAACTCGCTTCCATGTCCATCGGGATTTCGGTTCCCAGGGTGTTCGGTCTTGCCTGGGCAACAGCGGGCTTGAGTGCCGCCGCTGCCGGTGGAATTATCGGCAACACTACTGGATTGAATTTCGACACGCTCCATGCATTCGGGATTACGGTTTTTCCTGTGGTGATTCTGGGTGGGCTGGATTCCATCCTGGGTGCGGTTGTGGCAGGGATCATCATGGGGTTGATTCAGCAGTTTGCAAGCGGATATCTGGATGGGAACTGGGGCTTGAATGGAACAGGAAGCGTGCTGCCGTATATTATCCTGTTGATCATTCTGCTGTTCAAGCCGCACGGACTTTTTGGAATACATGAAATTGAGCGGGTATAGCCTATGTCAGCAAATCGTTGGTTAGCCACCGGCAACTATTTTACCACCTACAAGGAAGAACAGCGGATTTTCTTTACCCATATGGATCGTCTGATTTTTTCTTTTTTCCTGGTATGTGTTTTTGTATGGCCGCTGGTACTTGAAACAAACAATAAATACATGCTGGTCGTTGACAATATATTGATTGCAATGATTGCGGTTCTGGGTCTGAATATCGTTACCGGGTTTGCCGGCCTTATTTCCATCGGTCATGCTGCCTTTGTCGGTGTCGGGGCCTATACCGTGGCATCTGTTGCCCGGGCAATGGGAAATGACTACATCTTTTTGACGCATGCCTGGCCTTTGATGATCCTGCTCTCCGGTTTTGTCGGTGCTGTTTTCGGAGCCATGGTCGGACTGCCGGCTTTTCGCCTGAAACATCTGTATCTGGCGATTGCTACCCTTTCTTTCCAGATGATTTTTCAATGGACAATCAACTTCATGGAGTTTTTTAACCAGGGCCAGACCATTTTTGTGGGCCGCGCTTTCTGGTTTACCGGTGAAGTGGGCCGGAATGAACATTATATATTCTGGTATTATGTGATATTGATCGTTCTTGTCCTGACGGGATTTATGGTGCGCAATCTTCTTCGGACACGGTTCGGACGGTGTCTGATTGCGGTTCGGGATAATGACCGGGCAGCGGACGCAATGGGCATGCATCCGGGGCTGACAAAAGTCTATGCATTCGGGCTGGCAGGATTTCTTGCCGGGATCGCGGGTGCGCTTCATGCATATCTGTACCGGGGTGTCGGGGTTGAATCTTTTACCCTGCATGCGTCCATTACTTATCTTGCCATGGCCATTGTGGGAGGGCTTGGAACATTAAACGGTTCTTTCTGGGGGCCGGCGGCGATTCAAATGCTGGAACTTCAGGTTGAAAAAATAGCAGACCATGCCGGTGACTTGCTGCCGGCAAGTATAAACCTTGCAACAGCACTGAGGCCTCTTGCCTTTGGTCTGGTAATTGTTCTTTTTCTGATGTTTGAGCCGCGTGGGATCGCCAACTGGTGGCGCATCGTACGCTCTTATTTTAAACTTTGGCCATTTCGATACTGATGCAGGATTGCTGCCGGTCTGATAAAGACAGAACACAGACAGGAAAACTGCTTTTGGTATTTTGGGGAAACACAACTACTAAAAAAGGGGGAAATATGAAGAAGCACAAAATAATGTTTTTTCGAATTCTGATGAGTTTCGTTGTTGTTTTATCCTTTGCGACCAGTATCCAGGCCGGAGAGGTTTATAAGCTGGCTCTTTCTCTTGCCATCACCGGCCCCACGTCAGATGCCGGGAATCCCTATGCAAAAGGGGTAGAGGATTATTTCCGGTTTGTGAATGATACCAAATTGCTGGGTGACGACAAGATCGAATGCACGATTCGGGATGACCAGTATAATACCGATGTAACCAAACGGAATTTCGAAGATTTTCTGGATCAGGGAATCGTGTTATACCTCAATTATTCAACCGGAAGCACCATGGGGTTGAAACGGGATTTTGAAGAGGAAAAAATGCCGGTAATTCCGGCTTCTTTTCATGCAGGGAATCTGGTTGACTCCAATTACATTTTTCTTCCCATTGCTTCCTATTCTGAACAGATCATCGGACTGGCTGAGTATATCGTAAAAAATCATAAGGGAGGCAAGGCCAAGGTTGCATTGTTTGTTCATCCTTCTGCGTTTGGCCGGGGACCGGTGGATGATCTGGCCAAAGCTGTCAAGGCCGGGCTGAATATCGAGATTGTTGAGGTTGTAGAACATGGACAGGATCTGGACAATACCGCCATGTTGAAAAGGCTCAAAAGCAAAG
>CAMBQS010000182.1 GCA_945870015.1 Desulfocicer vacuolatum DSM 3385 | reverse complement strand
GATCCATGGCTGCGGCCGATCTGGCAGAACCTGTCTGTCCTGAAAGAAGTCGACCCCCAGAACAGGGAACTGATCGACAAATATCTGGCCGACAAAAAAATCGATATCGAGCCACTTGACTATATCCGGGGGACAACATTTATCAAAAGTATTATGATTATTGACGAGGCGCAGAACCTGACGCCTCACCAGGTCAAGACCATCATCACTCGGGCGGGTGTAGGCACAAAACTGGTTTTCACCGGGGATCTGGATCAGATTGATCGGAAAAGGCGTCTGGACCGGTTTTCAAATGGTCTGGCGTATGCAGCAGGCCGGATGATCAATCAGGCAATTGTCGGTCATGTAAAGTTTCACACTTCTGTTCGATCGGAACTGGCCAAAATTGGCGTTGACCTTTTATGATGGGTACCATGAAAAACAATGCAGATATCGTGAATCCAATAACCGCGGTTGTGGCGGATTCAAATGGAGAGATTTTCGATTTGGAGGGATATGCTGCTGTGGGAATGGCAGGAAATCATCTGGAAATTCTTACGGCTTCGGAAACCGTGTCCATGCCCCATGGATCAGAACTGCTGTTTCTGCCGGACAGAATTCCGATTGTTTATAATCTTTCCCTGGATCAGTTTGAAACCCTTGAAGAAAATCCATATCATCCGGGTGAGCCGCTGTTTCCAGTCGCTGTTTTTAATTCTCCAGGCTATGTCAATACCGCAACCTGTGCATATGAAGAAGAGGATCGTGCAGGATACCTTCCTCTTTTTTCGTATGGTGCGGCGGGCTGGTATCAGGATGGTTTTTGTTCGGCCGCGATCCAGGTGGATGAAGAACCCCGGCAGGATCTTCGGTTGATGAAAATGGATAAGGTTCAAGCCGGTATCCGGGCCATGAGGAATCTGCTTCCGGATAACCGGTTGCGGAAACATCTGGAAAAATGCGCTCTGGAGTATGCCTGCCCCGCGGCCAAGAATTTTTTTATCGGCAGGTGTGAGGCCCCGCTCCCGACATCCAGGAAGTGCAATGCCCGATGCATTGGATGCATCTCTATGCAAAAAGAGCCTGCAATCAAGAGTCCTCAAAACCGGATTACGTTTACGCCTTCTCCCGAGGAGATCGCAGGAGTCGCACTTGCTCATTTTCAGAAAGTCAAACAGGGCGTTGTCAGCTTTGGACAAGGGTGTGAGGGAGATCCGCTCATGGCCGCCCATGTTATCGGGCCGGCCATAGCGAAGATTCGTTCCAAAACAAGCCACGGAACCATTAATATGAATACAAACGCCAGCCTGCCGGATGTTCTGTCAACGCTTTTTGATCAGGGGCTGGACAGTATTCGGGTCAGCATGAACAGTGCCGGAAAAGAATTGTATACGGCTTATTTCAGACCAATCGGTTACTGCTTTGAGGATGTGGAAGCGAGCATTGATATGGCCATTCAAAAAGGAAAAAGAGTGGCTATCAATTATCTCAACTGTCCTGGAGTCAGTGACAGCGAAAAAGAGGCTGATGCGTTTCAGGCTTTCCTGGAGAGGCATCCGGTGGATTTGATACAATGGCGGAATCTGAATTTTGATCCGTTTCGATACTGGAAGATTATGTCGGAAGCGATTTCACTGGGAGAGCCCATGGGTATGAAACGTCTTCTGGAAAGGATTCGGGTAAGGTTTCCTGAGATCCTTTTTGGATATTTTAATCCTCCAAAAGAGCGGTTTGAGCAGGCAATTGTTTCCCATCGAAAATGAAAAAAAGCGGTTGGCTAAAGAATGGAACGGGTTTTGCCGATAACTATATAAAATACATCGATTTTGTATTTTTGAATCCAGTTTGCGGAAAAGGAGGAAGACCCATGGAGATTGTTATCGGAGCAGCACCTTATGTTGGCTTACCGGAAAAAAAGCGGAGACCTGCCGGCGAATCCTCTGTAGAGGCGCATTTCCTTTCCATGCGTCGACCCAGAAAACCCTATGGTATGCCAAGGCAGGGAGAACAGAATCGCAGATTCCGGATCAGTGGACTGGACCCTGCCGGAGGCCGGATTCTGACACTCCTGGTTCCGGACAGCAACAATCTGCCGAAAGATATCACAAGCGGAGAGTACAAGATATTTCTGCGTTTTGTTCATGAACGGTAAGAACAACTGGAATGGTCCTGGTAAATATGGCAGATATCCTTCTGATTCAACCTCCGATACGGGATTTTTATCTTACCAAAAAAAGAACCATTCCTTACGGACTTTCTTCAATTGCCTCTGTGTTGATTGAAAACGGTTTTTCCGTTGAACTTTTTGACAGCCTTGCAACTCATAAATCACATATTCTGGATTATCCGGATGAGATGAACCACCTCCGTCCGTTTTATGGGAAGCCGGATCAATCCCCCTTTGCCCTGTTTCATCACTTCCGCCATTTCGGGTATAGTTATGAACATATCGGAAAAGCTGCTAGACAATCCAATGCTTTTCTGGTCGGCATTTCCTCCCTGTTTTCCGCCTATCAAGATGAAGCATTGAAAACAGCGGAGATTGTGAAAAAATGGCATCCTGACTGCAAGATTGTAATCGGAGGGCACCATGCCACCTCCATGCCGGAAGAGGTGATGAAGAATCCGGTTGTTGATTTTCTGATCCGGGGAGAGGGTGAGGTTTCCATGCCATTCCTGGCAAAAGCAGTGCATGATCATCTCTCTATTAAAGACATTCCGGGGATAGTATATCGGGAGGAAAACAGTTCTCTTGTCATCACTCCTCCGGCCGTGATGTCCAGCCTGGATCATTATCCTCTTCCCGCGACCCATCTAGTGAAAAAAAAATACTACCAGCGAAACAAGTCCGGAAGTATTGCGGTTGTGGCAAGCCGGGGCTGTCCGATGAAATGCTCCTATTGTTCCATGGGGGAATCCGGTCTGCCGTACCGGAGACGATCGGTTGAATCCGTAGTAAAAGAGATTGAACTGGCCACTGTTTCGGAGCCGGTCCGGTTTATTGATTTTGAAGATGAAAATCTTTCCCTGGATAAAAAATGGTTTCTTGCCCTTCTTCGGGAAATCCAGAATCGATTCGGGTACCTCAATATGGAATTAAGAGCCATGAACGGCCTGTTTCCTCCTTCCCTGGATCAGGAAATCATTGAGCAGATGAAATTATCCGGGTTTAAAACACTGAATCTCTCTCTTGGATCTACTTCTCCTTCCCAGCTCAGAAACTTTTCAAGACCGGATGTCCGGAATTCTCTCGAACATGTTCTCAGGATTGCCGACAGGATGGATATGGACACCGTTTGTTACATCATTGCAGGCGCTCCGGATCAAACCGCTTCCGATTCCGTGAAAGATCTTCTGTATCTTGCCGGCCATAATACGATTGCCGGCGTATCGATCTTTTATCCTGCCCCCGGAAGTCCGGATTACCGGAAGTGTGCAGCGTTGAAACTCCTTCCGGAAAAGATATCCCTGATGCGGTCTTCGGCTTTTCCGATTTCCCACACCACCAGTCGTATCGAAGCTGTGACGATTGCCCGGCTCGGGCGTATCCTGAATTTTATAAAACTGCTGCTCCGGAAAGGGCATAGCCTTCCCGCCTCGCGGCCTTTTCAGGGAGAGGTTTTATCGGATTTGGAGGATCGGGAAGAAAAGGGAAAACAACTGCTGTCATGGTTTCTACATGATGGCCGGATCAGAGGCGTAACCCCCGACGGCCATGTTTTTGAACACCTGACCGATGATACCCTGGCTACTCAATTTCTGACCGGAATACAATCATTGCTGGATGTTCATCCCTTTATAAATATAATGCAACCCGGAAAGAATGGTGATGGTTGATGTGAAACCAAAGAGAAAACTGGAAAAGGCCTCCGGGATTTCCGTAGGAATAACCTGGTACAACAGAACGATAAACACCGTCAGGAGCTGGAAAAAAGTTGTCCATTTGCTGAGCAGGCTTGGTTTAATTTCCACTTTGATATCTGCTACGGTATAGATGATGATTCCGGTCATGATCAGGATATCCCGGCTGATGACAATTACAGACAGCCAGAAGGGAAATATTTTCAGGATGGTGAGTGTAACAAATGCCGACGCCATGAGCATTTTGTCTGCAATCGGGTCCAGATACGCGCCGAGGGTGGTTCTCTGATTCAGATACCGGGCGAGCAGACCATCCAGACCGTCACTGATTGCAGCAATCGTGAACACGACCAGAGAAAGAAAAAAAAGATCTTTTTGCAGAAAGATAACAAATAAAGGAACAATCAGTATTCTGATCACCGTGATAATGTTCGGAAGATTGATGGTCAACAAGTCTGCACCTTTTGGATTGAGTTACTCCTGTGTTGTATCTGCCTTGAAATTTCCTGCCGGTGTGCCTGCACCCCCTGTTTTTTCGGTCGGAATAAGGACAATGTTGAGCTGACCAGGCGATACATTGGAGATGTTGATCCCAAAAGAATCAAATGATTGCAGCATCAAGGATTCCGCGAGGGTGTTGATATTATCACGGTATTCAACGGTCAGGGTTGTTTCATTGGATTTCATTTCACTGCTGCGGATTTCTCCGACATTATTCAGGCTGCTTAAGGCTTTACGGAATTTTACAAAATTGGACAGATTCCGGGTACCCTCCAAAACAATCTTAATAGAGGATTGCTCAGTCTCTTTTTTCGAATATGAGGAAGTGAGCTGGACGGCCAGGTCTTCACCGGCCAGGGACGCAGCCTGAGATATTGCATCCAGACCGCCGGAAACCTTATCTGTGTTTACGGTGTTTGCGGTTTGTACTGTTTTTCCGATTTCACCCTCATTTGATATATAGATAGCTCTGGCCATGAGGGTTCCCTTGAAAGAGTGACTATCCCCGCCCATGGTATTGGATGACTGTTCAGCAGATGAGCGGCCAACGATTGCGATATCGGCCTGTACCAGTTTTGCGAGTTTGATGATTGTGTTTTGATCCGGCTCTGGAGTATTCAGAATCAGATCTTTTGTTTCAAAAAGGGTTGTTGTGTTGGGATGACCCTTCACAACAAATCCTTTCCGGGTAAGAATTCCGGTCAGGATGGTTTCAGCTTTGTTTTCCTTTTCCGGTGTCTGGATGTCCCACCAGTAGTGAGGCTGAATGTCTCCTATATTTTGTTCCGCGAGTAAGAGAAGAACTTTGGGTTTTTTGTTTTCGATGGTCAGGATTCCGGTCTCCATTAATTGCTGTTTTACTTTGCTTGTTGAAATTTTTGCCTGAACCAGAACCCGGTATCGATTTTCATATTTTGTTTCAGCCAGAACCCGGTAATCGTTTATGAAGTTGTCTGTATGGGTATAGAGGATTTCATTTGCAGATTGGAAATTGGATACAAGCGCATCTGATGGAGCCAGATCCGACATTACAATTCCGACAGCGGTAATCAGACTTTCGGATATTGCATTTTCTCTTGCTTTTGCAACGTTATTTTGGGAAACAAGTCCGGAGCCTGTAACAATAATGGTTTTCAAGTCCGGTGTTGGTTCTTGCGAAAAGCTGGTACGGATGGATAGGAAAACAAGGGCAAGAACGAAAAAGATCAGACATGTTTTTTTCAGGGAAAAAAAAGGCATATGATTTAACTTCCTCCATCATGAGCGCTCAATGATTTACAGTCAGGTTGTAACATTATAGATTTCGATTTAACGTGTAATCTGCCAGCATCATCAGCAGATCCTTGGTTTCGGATGAAGCAAAAATGGAAAGCGCATCCTTGGCTTCATCCACATGTTTTGCAGCGCGATCAATTGTATATCGAATCCCGCCATAAGTATCAAGCAGCCTTTTCAGGGTGTTAAACTCTTTTTCCGAAAAATCGGGATTTTGGATGATTTTTCGGATGGTTTCCTGATCCGTTGTATTTGCGTTTTTCAGGGTGTGAATCAGGGGCAGTGTCATTTTTC
Source organism: Desulfocicer vacuolatum DSM 3385 (assembly GCA_945870015.1). Taxonomy (GTDB): domain Bacteria; phylum Desulfobacterota; class Desulfobacteria; order Desulfobacterales; family SURF-7; genus QZKS01. The sequence goes on along the minus strand of CAMBQS010000182.1, from coordinate 1,064 downwards.
CTTCCCGCAAGTCCGCACCAATGGTTTTTCCCAATGTTTCCGTGTCAGAGGTATAATCCAGCAGATCATCCGCCATTTGAAATGCAAAACCCAGGTTCAGGCCAAAAACGGTAAGCGCTTTTTCTTTTTCCGGAGAGGCTCCGGCAATCAGCGCGCCTGTCCTGCATGCCCCCTGGATGAGGGATGCGGTTTTACGCCGGATCACCTCTTTGTATTCCATTTCCGTAAGATCAAGGCTTCCTTTGTTCAGCAATTGATGAATTTCACCTTGAGCCATATCCTCTGTTACTTCTCCAATGGCCTGGATCACTTCTATTTTATTGGTTTCCGCTGCAATGGAGAGAGAACGGGCCAGCAGAAAATCACCCACAAGGACGGCAATGGCACTTCCCCAGATGGAGTTTGCAACCGGTTTTCCCCGTCGAAGTGTTGCTTCATCCACGATATCGTCATGCAGCAGGGTTGCGGTATGAAGATATTCGAATATTACGGAAAAAGTTTTGTCATAGGTTCCGGAATATCCGCAGATTCGGGCGGATAGAACCATCAAAAGAGGACGAAATCGTTTGCCTCCGCTGAAAAGTATATGGCCTGCTGCCTTTGAAACCAGATCCAGATAGGTGTTCAGATTATTTTTCAGCGCGGTTTCAATTTCTGCAAGATCCTTGGCCGCGGTTTCAAGAATGGTCTGTTTTAACTGACTCATACGGTCTCTCCTGAAAGGTCGTATTCAAATGCATTTTTGATTCTTGTCTTAACAAAGTCTCCCAATTTCAAGTTCCGGGAGGAAACATAGGTGATTCCGTCCACCTCGGGCGCCTGGAAGGATGTCCGTCCCGCAAAAACAGTGTCTGATTCCCGGCGTTCAATCAGCACTGGATAGGTTTTATCAATATGCGCTTGATTGTTTGTGGCGGAAATAACCGCCTGCTGGTTCATGAGAAGATCCTGCCGCTGATTTGCAGTCTGACTGTCAACCGGCAGGGGCAGTTTGTGTGATGGCAGATCATTGGAATCGGAATAGGTAAAAACCCCTAAGTGGTCAAATCGGATTTCCTGGATAA
>CAMBQS010000181.1 GCA_945870015.1 Desulfocicer vacuolatum DSM 3385 | reverse complement strand
TCAGCAGAATTCAAATGATCAAAATATTTTATATATACAGGATGAAAAATGGAAACCCTTCTGAATGAATTGAAAGAAAAAGTGATTGAAACCCTGAACCTGGTGGATATAACCCCTGGTGATTTTGATGTTGACGGTCAGCTTGTCGGAGGAGATCTCGGAATCGATTCCATCGACGTACTGGAACTGGTCATGATGATCGAAAAAGATTATTCCGTGGTTATTGACAATAAAGAACTCGGGGAAAAAGTGTTCAGGTCGTTGAGAACCCTTGCCGTCTTTATTGATCAGAACCGCTCAAAGAGTTCCCAGTAATGAAGGTAAGAACCTTTATTACCGGAATCGGGATGATCACTCCCGTAGGAACCGGATATCATGAGATACAGGATTTTATCCGGACCGGTAATCAGGCGATCAAACCATTGCGGCTGTTTCACTCCGAAACCATCCTTCCCACAGGAGAAGTCAATCAATTTTTCCCTGATGATGACATCCCGCGAACCCACCGCCTTGCCATGATTGCAGCAACGGATGCAATGAAAACCAGCCCGGGAACGGTTGACGCCATTGTCGTGGCAACCTCCACAGGAGGCATGTCCGTAACAGAAGAACTCTTGCGGAAAAATGAACAAGATCCCCAAAAATACCGGTATCATGCTGCAGGATCTGTTGCCGACTATATTGCCGGGCAACTAAGATGCTTTGGCCCGGTCATCACAATCTCCACAGCCTGTTCTTCCGGGACGGCTGCTCTTAAAATGGCTCTTGAACTGATCCGCTCCGGCAGGGCGAAAAAAGTGCTGGTGGTTGGATCGGACGCCCTGTGCCGATTCACCTATTTTGGATTTCATTCTCTCCAGCTCATTGATCCTTCCGGCTCAAGGCCGTTTGACCTGAACCGGAAAGGCATGACCGTTTCCGAAGGTGCTGCGGCCCTGCTCCTGGAAGCTGGTGAGAATGTGCCGGAAACCGCCTATGCTGAAATTCCCGGCGCCGGCCTGTCCTGTGATGCGTATCATCCTACCGCACCGCATCCGGAAGGTGAAGGTGCCGGAAATGCCATGCTGCAAGCCATTGAAGATGCGTCCCTTTCACCGTCTGATATCGACTATATCAATCTGCATGGTACCGGAACCGTGGATAATGATTTATCCGAGGCAAAGGCTGTCAACCGGATTTTTGCTGAAAAAAAACCGCCTATGTCTTCGGTCAAAGGAGCCATGGGACATCCCTTGGCCGCAGCCGGACTGATTGAAGCTGTCATCTGTACGATCTCTATTCAGCAGAACCTCATTCCCGCCAATACCGGATGTACCATCCCGGACCCAAAACTGAACCTCCAGCCGGCACTGGTTCCGATGGAACAACCAGTGAATACGGTTCTATCCAACTCGTTCGGGTTTGGAGGCAACAATGCATCTGTCGCAATCCAATCTGTTAAAGGAAACGGGAATCCGGTTCTCCTGAAAAAGACAGCCCCTCTTGAGGTGATCGGTTGCGAATGCATTACCGGTGCAGGAGGAACGACCTCTACCCTGAACCGATTCCTGAATGGAGAAAACTGTGACGGGGTATTTCCCATTGCAGCGCTTTCTGAAAATTTGCCGCCCAGACTGATTCGGCGGTTGAAGCGTCTCCCACAGATGGCCCTGGCTTTGGCTGGTTCCCTGCAAAAAAATACGGTTTCTTTTCAGCCTCCTTCTTCCATTTTCTGGGGAACCGGATGGGGTGCCCTTTCTGAAACCTATGATTTTCTGACAAAACTCTTTGAATCCAACGAAAAATTTTGCAGCCCAACAGACTTTATCGGATCGGTTCACAATGCAGCCGCAGGCCAGGTTGCCATGTATCTGAAATCAAAGGGCGCCAACATCACCACAACCGGAGGAGACTATTCCTTTGAGCAGGCTTTGTTATCCGCCGGTCTGCTGCATCCGGGCAATACAAACGAAACGGTTCTGGTGCTGGGTGCAGATGAGTACCATGCAGAACTTTCCGGGCTTTTCGATGGATCGGTTTTCAAAACCAATAAGAATTCAGACGGCGGCGGCGCCCTGCTGCTGAAACGATCTGATGCTCCCAAAGGGCTGTGTATCTCCTCCTGTTTTTATGAAAGAGCGGAACACCATCCGGATATTATCCAGGCCCTGATCCGCAGCCTTGGCAACCCTGAACAGATCAATCAGAAATTTGGTGCCCTGCTGGTCGGCATACCGGCTGCCCTTCGTGAATGCGGAGAAAAACAGGTCCGTGAATTCCTGAAACAGACCCGATTCGACAAACCGGTTATTGACTATCGTAAATATATTGGTGAGTATGCATCTGCATCCGCTGCTGCTACGGTTTTGGGAATCAAGCTCCTCCAGTTGAATCAAGTTCCGGCAAGGCTTACCGGAGAACGCGATATTGACCTTGATGGCAAAGGCGTTTTACTGATCGGAACCGGAACATACGTTACGGCCATTGAAATTTTTCAGTCATGATCGCAATGAAAGAGGATACAATCACAGACCCGGCTCCAGGCAGCCGGCTTACAATTTCCCATCTGCTTGGAATTTTTTCACTTTCAACAGCTCTGCTGCTGTCTGTATGGGATATCCGGCTTTCCATGATTCCCCTGATCTTTTTTGTGCTGATCAGTTTTATCGCTCCATTTTTCACCGGCATAAGCTATTTTCTTCCCATCATTACCCGCGGGAAACCTTCAGGAAAATCTGTTTCCCTTACCTTTGATGATGGTCCGGACCCAATATCCACCCCTGCCTTGCTTACGCTGCTCGCAAAAAAAAACATCCAGGCGACCTTTTTTGTTACCGGTAAAAACGCATCCCGGCATCCGGATCTGATTCAGGATATCCTCCGGCAGGGCCATACCATTGGAAATCACTCTTATCACCATGATCCTCTGATCATGCTGAAAAGTTCAAAAAAACTGTTTCAGGAAATCCAGCGAACACAAGATATATTGAAAACATATGGAATTCATACCTTTGCATTCCGGCCTCCGGCAGGTATCACCAATCCGAAACTCGGAAAAATCTTATCCCGGCTCGGTATGTATTGTGTGAATTACAGTTGCCGTGCCTTTGACATGGGGAATCGAAGAATTCCAAATCTGTCCGGAAAAATTTTACGTAAAATTCAACCCGGTGATATTGTTCTGCTGCACGACATCATTCCGGCAAAAGAGAAAAAACAGCGGATGTTGAAATGGCTGATTGAAATCGAGGGGATCGTGGACGGCATCCGGAAGAAAGGCCTGGAAGTCATCCCGCTTCCGAATCTGATACACCGGCCGGTAATGGAGTCAATTCGAAATGTTACTCATGCCTCTCATCATGAACACCCGGCTTCTGAACCATGGTGGAAGCATTCAATTTTCTTGACATATTTATAATGACAAATTAAATAGACATGTTGATCCTGAATGATGAAATTTGAATAGGATGTGGAAAAAACAATGGATAAGAATGATATTTTTCTTTTTGTAAAAAAATATTTTGTGGATACATTTGAGATCCCGGAAAAAAAAATCGATTTACAATCCAGCCTGTTTGATGATCTTGAACTCGACAGCATTGATGCACTGGACATGATCGGGATGCTGGAAGCGGAGATGAATATTGAAACCAATGAAAAAGAACTGAAAACCATTACAACGGTTCAGGATGTGGTGGATTATATTATTCGAAAAACTTCGAATCAAAATAACAAAAACCTGAACCCACAGGTGACGGTCTGAATATACTTTGATTTCCAAGGCATTTTATTTCCAGATGGATCAAAACAACCCATTGATGTATTTTAGGACTACCGGTGAAGGGGAAGAACCAAAAAGACAAAAACAGCGATGAGATCTTTCAATTTCTGAAAAAATACTTCATACAGGAGTTTGAGATTTCCGAAGAGAAAATTCTGCCGGAAACAAACTTATACCAGGATCTTGAATTGGACAGCATTGATGCATTTAACATCGCCGGTATGATTGAAATGAAGATGAATATTGAAATTGAAGATGATGATTTGAAAAAAATTGTCACGATTCAGGATATCGTTGACCATATTGTTCAAAATCTTGCACCCGATTCCATACTGCCTTCTTCTGCAGGACAATTGCAATGACCGAGACCCATATGTCACAGAATATTTTTTCTTCAACCAGAAGGTTCCGCTCAGATTCGCTCTGGTTTTCAGGGCACTTCCCGGATAATCCGATACTCCCCGGCATTGCACAGCTCTCGGTTGTATTGGATATGATTCAACAGACCACCACGGAAAAGTTATCCATCAAGGAATTTAAAAGAGTAAAATTTAAACAGCTTATCAAGCCGGATGATCTGCTTGAGATACAGGCTGTCCGGAATCAAAAAGAACCGGATACCTATTCATTTATGATTCAGGTCAGGGGAGAGACTGCCTGCCAGGGCGTCATGACACTGAAAAGCAAAAGCACTATATCTACTGAAGGGGAAAAGAATGACTGCTGAAACAACCACCAACGATATTATTTTACGCGTTGCCCAGGTAATGATTGAAGAACTCAAACTGGAGGATGTGACTCCGGGAACATTTGATCCGGATATTGATCTGGTTGATGAAATCGGAATTGACAGCATGGACCTGGCCACTGTCGCTCTCGTGTTGCAGGATGAATATGGGATGCGGTTTGATGAAGATGATTATCCTAAACTTACAACCATCCGGTTGATCGCTGAATACATCCAAAACCAGCTTTCGTGAGGAAGGTTTGATCAAAATTGGTTAATTGCACAGAGGATCGGATTGTAGTGGAAAGCGCTAAAAAACAAAATTCCTGCCCGGACAATGAGGATAGAAGATGGAAATTTTCTGAAATCATCGCTGATCCGGTTGTTCATGAAAGATGGGAAAAAGTACGGAAATTCTTTTTTCTTCGTGAATCCACCTATGATATGTCCAACCATTGTAATATCCAGTGTGAAGGATGTTATTACTTCAAGGGTGACAAACAGTTTGCAGAAGAGATTCAGGACCCCCTGCTGTGGCAGGAACTCATGAAAAATGAAAAAAAACGGGGAATCACCTATGTGGTTCTTGCCGGTGCCGAGCCATCGCTGGCGCCGGCTCTCCTGGAAGTCTGCTACAAAGAGATTCCACTGGGCTGTATTGCTTCCAATGGTCTCTCCCGGATCTCCCCTTCCGTGGATTACAACATCCATATTTCGGTCTGGGGGAATGATGAAACCAGCCTGCGTGTCCGAGGAGCCAAAAACATGCTTCAACGGCAGGCACAGAATTACCGGAATGATCCGCGGGCAATATTTGTCTATACCTTTACCAGAGAAAATATTGATGAGGCTTTTGAGGTCGCGCAATTCCTGAAAGAAAATCACTGCAAGCTTACCTTCAACATGTTTTCCGCTCCCATCGGGTATAATGGAAATCTTCGACATACGGAAGCCTCTCTTGCCGGTACTAGAGAAGCGATGTTGAAACTAATCAAAGATTATCCGGAAAATGTGTTATTTTCCTATTACAATGCTGTAGCCCATACCCATAAATACGGACTCCATGCATTATATGACTGCCCTTATCCCAGGATGAATCCATCCACGGATATTGGTCTAGGACGGTCTTTTCGTCAGTATCGAACAGACCTGACCTGGGATCGAAACATGTCCTGCTGTGTTCCGGATACGGATTGCTCAGACTGCCGGCACTATGCAGCCGGAAGTGCCGTGGTCACTGCAAAACTTTTTCGTCATGCATCAGACCCGGAAACATTCAAAGCCTGGCTGGATTATGTGGATTCCTATCTGGCCGTCTGGGTCCGGGGATATGAAAAAGGGGAAAACCTCTGCAATCATATTGTATCTCCGCCAAAGGCCGAAACAAGAATCAGGAATTAAAAACAGCAGGCAAGGAGTAAAAAATGATAACGGTCAGTTCATTACTGGATAATGAATGGTATGAACGATATAGAAAAATATCCAAGCTTAACATCCGAAGCTCCATCTATGATGTCACCAATCGATGCAATCTTCGATGCAGGGGCTGTTTCTTTTTTTCCTCCGGCGAACATAAGGCGGCAAAAGAGGAGATGGATATTTTAAAGTGGGAACGCTTTATTGAAAAAGAAAAAGACCGGGGTGTAAACCTTGCCATATTGATTGGTGGAGAGCCTACACTCTGCCTGGATCGTGTGGAGGCATTTTATAAACGCCTTCCGACCTTTTGTGCAACCAACGGCCTGATCAAGGTTCCCCGGGACCGGTTTCCGGACATGATGGTCGGAATCTCTCTCTGGGGGGATGAACAGGATGAAAAACTTCTCCGGGGTAAAGACTGTTTTGCGATCTCCAGCAAAAATTATGAAGGGGATGAATATACCTATTATCTCTACACCATAACCCCCCGGCAGATCGGAAAAACAGAACGTATTATCAAAAAAATAAGGGATATCGGTGTAAAAGTTCATATGCAATTGTTATCCAATGATGAAAGCGTTGACGGTTTTTCCTGGAGAAATGAAGAACTGACTGACATTCGTTTTGAGATGGACGAAATGCTGGATCATTACCCGGACACGGTGATTTCGTCCCGGTATTACCACAAGGTGATCACCTCCGGAAACATGCTTGACCGGGACTTTGGCTGGCTGGAATGCCCCTCGGTTACCGAAACTTTTGACAACAGAAACCCAAAACCCAAAAGACTGATCCATTTTATAAGGTGGGCATCGGATCTGAAAACCATGCACCGGTGCTGCACATCGGAAACAAGAGACTGCACAACCTGCAAAGACGGCGCAGCACACATGAGCTGGGTGATGGTGAACAAAAAGGCACACATTCGCACGGCTGAAGATCTGAAGAACTGGATCGAGGTCTATGAGATGTTTGCGAAACTCTACCGCTTCATTCCCTGGTAAAACAATTTGCACCCAACAATGCCCTTGAGTATCCTATGAATCCAAAGCAGAGTGTCATTATCGGATATGATTGTGTC
>CAMBQS010000180.1 GCA_945870015.1 Desulfocicer vacuolatum DSM 3385 | reverse complement strand
ATCCAGTACAAAAGTATATACCAGATCATCTAAAATAGTCGAAACCGGTTTATTGTTTTTTGTGGCCGGCTCGAAAATACTTGCTTTGATTGCCTTGACTGCCGCTTCTGCAAAAAGAATGTGATCTGCCCGGATAACCGTGACTTCTGTAACCTTGCCATTTTCATCAATGGTAATGGACAGTGCAACTTCTCCTTCCCGTTCTTCCTCTTTCAATTCCTCCGGATATTCGGGCTTCACTTTTTTTTTAAAAACAGGCATGGTTGTCAATTCAAAAACAGGAATTGGAACAGGAACAGAAACATATTCTTTTACCTTCTCAGGAGGTGTATAGGCTTCCTCCTGTTCCTTCATTACCGTATTTCCGATTCGGACACCCATTCCTGCAACTTTTGCATTCATCACTGTCTGTTTTGTTACGCCAAAGACCGGTTTTACATTTTCCGCTTTTGACTGTTTTCCTGAGAGTGTTCGCTTATGGGAAACCGGTACTGGATTGCTTTTTATTTTTTTTGTGGTTCGAATCGGTTTTTTTTCTTTTTTGATTACGGGTTTTTTCTTTTCATTCTTCACGACCGGTTTTTCCTGGGGTTTTTCTTTTTTCAATATCGTAACCGGTACAAGTATGGAAGATGGATATAATTGGTTTTCAGCCGGATTGTTTTTCATGGAAAGAAAATAATAGAAGAGACCTCCATGAATCGATGCGGAGAACAGAAATCCCATTACGATAAAATATCCCGGTTTTTTCATTCGTTCCCGCTTGGATTCAATTGTTCAACGTTAATCGCAAAGCGTTTGATATCCAGCTTTCTGACCATATCAATCACCCGGACGACTTCTTCATGATAGGTCTTTTTATCCGCACTGATGACAACCTGAATATCGGGATTTTTTTGTTTTCTGATCGTTAGATTGGTTCGTAAATCTTCAGAGGAGTCCATTTTCTTCCCGGCAAGATAGTAGTCACCATTTTGCAATATCATTACTGAAACCGTTTCATTTTTAATCTCTTCTCCTGTGGCAGCATGCGGCAGTTCGACTTTTATGGCATTGAAGTCAACGATAGAGGAAACCAGCATAAAAATAATAAGTAGCACCAGCATGATATCCACAAGTGGAGTGATATTTATTCCGGATATGATATCGTCGTTATTTTCTTGAATGAGTCCCAATGTATCCTCCTGTTCTCGTCTGTTATTGAGCATTTTTTTTTTGATTCATTCAGTTTTTCGTTTTGGATTTGAAAATATGGCAGGCGGTCAGGCAGTAGGAGCGGAAGTAAACATTTTTCCAGGATTTAAAATACCTTTTGGATCAAAAGCAGTTTTGATATTTTTCATTAATGCAATCTCTGCTTTGCCGATTTCTTTCGTGATAAAAGGCGCTTTTGTGATTCCAATACCATGCTCTCCGGAGATGGTTCCACCAAGATCCAAGGTATAATCAAATAAGAGCTCAAGGGCAGTTTCCGCATTCCGCACCTGTTCGGAATCTTTTTTATCCAGCATGATGTTGACATGGATATTTCCATCTCCTGCATGTCCGAAACTGGCAATCAAAAGCCCGGTCTCGTCTGATACCTCTTTTATTTTCCTGACCATGTGGGGGATTTTGTTTTTGGGAACAACAATGTCCTCATTAATTTTATCCGGCGCCAGCCGGAATAAAGCCGGTGAGATCGCTTTTCGTGCTTTCCAGAGATCCGCTCTTTCCAGATCGGATTTTGCGATGTTCACATTTTTTGCTCCTTTCAATAAGCAAAGGTTTTTTAATAATTCGATGTCCGAACGGACTTGATCTTTATTTCCATCAACTTCCAGAAGAAGCAGGGCACCTGCATCTCTGGGCAGTCCCATATGCAAATAATCCTCTGTGCAGTTGATTGAAGCATTATCCATGAATTCAACTGTTCTGGGGATAATTTTCTGCCTCATGATTTCCGAGACTGTTTCTGCCCCGGTATCCATACTTTCGAATACGGCGGTCATGGTTCCAATAAATTCAGGACGAGGTAGAAGTCTCAGCGTCATCTGTGTGATTACACCCAGAGTGCCCTCTGATCCGACAAGAAGTCTGGTCAGATCGTAACCGACAACGCCTTTTGCCGTTTTCACGCCCGTCTTGATAATGTCTCCATTGGGTAGAACAGCTTGCAGCCCGAGAACATAGTCTCTGGTAACACCATATTTAACCGCTCTTGGGCCGCCTGCACATTCGGCAAGATTTCCCCCCAATGTTGAAAAATCGGAGCTTGATGGGTCCGGAGGGTAAAACAGTCCTTTATTCTCAACCGCTTTATGAAAATGGCTTGTGATAACACCAGGCTCTGCAACTGCAATAAGGTTATCACAATCGATTTCAAGGATACGGTTCATTCTGGTTAATACCAGGACAACACCCCCCTTTACCGGGAGAGATCCGCCGGTCATACCGGATCCTGAACCACGCGGAATTACATAAAAGTTATTTTTGGATGCAAGGGATAAGATTTTCGAAATTTCATGGCTGGTCTGTGGGAAAACAACTGCATCCGGAAGGAAATGCTGTGCGGTTGCATCATAAGAATAACACGCACACTCTTCGATCTCTTTTGTGAAGTTATGCGGACCAACTATTTTTTTAAGGGCTGATAGAGCCTTTCCGGAGATTGTCATGAAATCATTTTTTAAAAATTGCCATCATCCAGTTTCTTGCAAAAGTATTCAACCTGTTTTTTGATCGGGCCGCATTTTTTCATTTCCTGGTCTATGACCCCGATTGAATGGATTGCTGTGGCATGTTGCCTGTTAAAAGTTTTTCCAATAGCTTGAAGCGGTTGCTGAGTATATTTACGCGCCAGATACATCGATATCTGTCTTGGGATAACGATGCTCTGCTTTCTGGATCTTGAGATAATATCCTTTTCAGAAATTTTAAAATCCTTACAGACAAGTTTAATGATAACAGAAAGAGTGACTGTTTTACTGAGTCTGGTTATGTTTTGAACAACACTTTTGGCCAGGTTGAGATCAATCTGTTTGCCCAAAAGTGATGATTTTGCAGCAACACCAATCAGGCCGCTTTCAAGCTGTCTGACATTATCTGAAAGTTCATCTGCCAGATAATCTGTAACATCATCCGGAATGTGGATGCCCTTTGCTTTGGACTTTTTTTGCAATATCCTGACTCTTGTGGCAAAATTGGGCGGTTCAATATTTGAAATCAGTCCGCATGAAAGCCTTGAACTCAGTTGCTCGCTGAGTTTTGGAATATCACCTGGAAGACAGCAGCTCGTAAAAATGATCTTTTTATTATTCTCATAAAGATAGTCTAATGCCAGGGCCAGTTCAACCTGGGTCCGTTCTTTTCCGGAAAGAAAGTGAATATCCTCCAACAGAAGAACATCACAGTTATTGCGGTATTTTTCTTTAAACCGGCTTATCGAGTCATGCCGGAAAGCATGAATCATTTCATTGGTAAAGTCTTCAGCAGTGATATAGTAGACCCGTTCCATTGGCTTTGAAGAGAGAATCTGGTGGCCGACAGCTTGTGAAAGATGGCTTTTGCCCATGCCTGTTTTGGACAATAAAAATAGTGAGTTTTGTGTGCCATACCGGTTTGATGCCATGGATAAAGCAGCAGAATATGCAAAATCATTGCTTTGACCGACGACAAAGTTATCAAAGGTATAGTCTTTACGGAGAAGCCGGCCAAGGGGGGACTGAAATCGTAATTTGGGTAAAAATTTTTGATTGTCTTCTGATTTTTCAAAGTCTTGATAAGACGTATTACAAGTTCCGTTTTTTTTCTTTTTTATATTTTCTGTCGTATCCGATACCGAGAAATTTAATGTAAATACACTTCCGGAAAGATTTTTGAATTCTGATTCGATTAATGATTTATAGTTGTCCTGAACTCTTTTTTTCAAAAATGGATTTGGACAGGCGATTATGATATTACCATTTTGAGCGTCACGAAATTCAAGTGGTTCGATCCACATTTTATAACTGTGACCTGGTATCCTGTTTTTAATAACGGTTTTTACTTTTTCCCATATCAATTCCATAATCGCCAACCTATTTCCACATATTGCCGGATTAAAAAAAAGTTAGAATTTTATTAATGTTTAATTAGTAACAATACTTATACTGAATAATTCGGTTCTTGCAGGGATTACTTCAAATTTTTAGAAATCACTTGAAGATCAGTTCGGCAAGCAATAGCGTAGAACAGTTCAGCCGTCAAATGTGATGAACACTGTTTAGTGTATATTTGACTATGAATTACAAACTTTAAATAACACTCTGAAAATATTTATAAATTATGTTATTTATAGAGCAACTATTTTGAAATACAAATATTTTATAAGTGATTTTTTCTTTAAGCATTTTAAGGATATAAAAGATTATTCAATGATTTTGAAAAGAAATCATTTCTTTCAAAATCTTCTGATTTCTACGATTATCTTGAGTTTTTAAAAAAATAGAAACTTTTTTTTCATGGTTTTTATTCTGTTTTTTACATGGTCTTGCAGAAAAATCAGAATCACTGATTTTTTATACAATATTGATATTTTATATGAAATTTGTTTCAATTACCAGGGTTATCATATAATGATGTTCATTTTTTTAATGAATGATTTTAACCGATTTCAGAGTTATTTACAGGTTTATCAACAATTATGTTGGTTTTTTCCATACTCTTAATAAAAGATTTCTTTGATGGGTCAACAAGCATATAGTTATGAACAATTTATCAACAATCAACATAGGAGATCTTCTAACCGCAATGTTTTTTATTTATAAAGAGTTGTTTTCCCAAGTCCATCAAGGATTGCATTTGAAAAAAAAATAAATGCCCGGTAACATGAAAACTTCTTTTTTTGTTATCCGTCATGATCAGAAAGGATGAATTATGAATGAACATAAACCAATCGTGGGGATTACCATGGGTGACCCAGTCGGGGTCGGACCGGAAATTCTCTTGATGTCTTTGCTGGATGAATCTGTTTATAAATGGTGCCGGCCTGTTGTTATAGGGGATCATTTTTTATTGGAAAGGGTTTTAAAAGACTTGAATCTGAATGTTAGACTTAATCCGATAACGGTTCCTGCAACTGGAAAATTTCTTCATGGAACGATTGACCTGATCAGCCGGACGGATTTGGATACCAAAGATGTAAAATGGGGACTGCCAAACCGGATGACAGGCTGCGCAATGATTGAGTACATTAACACAGCCATTGATCTGGCAATTAAAAGGAAGATCGACGCATTTGTAACAGGCCCAATCAATAAGCTTGCCATGAAAATGGCTGGAAGCCCATTCTCGGGTCATACGGAATTGCTGGCGCAGAGAACCGGCACCGAGAAATATGTGATGATGATGGCGGGAAACCGGTTGCGCGTTGTTCTTGTCACCATACATCAATCCATGAAAGACGCAATTGCCTCCCTTTCACCTGAAAAGATTTTTAATACCATCGAGATCACGCAATTGTCATTGGAATCCAGATTTGGAATTCAATCTCCCCGTATCGCTGTTGCAGGGTTAAATCCGCATGCCGGGGAGCAGGGCCTTTTCGGTTCCGAGGAGCAAGAGATAATCATTCCCGCTATTCGTCAAGCCCGTGACCGGGGATGGAACGTCACTGGGCCATTTCCGCCGGATACGGTATTTTATCAGGCGATCAATGGACAATTTGATACAATAGTCTGTATGTATCACGATCAGGGTTTGATACCGTTCAAACTGATTCATTTTATGGATGGTGTGAATACTACCCTTGGACTACCGGTGATCCGAACATCTGTCGATCATGGAACTGCCTATGATATTGCAGGAACCGGCAAAGCAGAAACCGGCAGCATGATTGAGGCAATACGTATGGCTGCAATGCATGCCGGCAATGTTATGAAAGGCGGAAGCCGTTAATGAGATCTGATAGAATATCCATTCGAGGCGCAAGGCAGCATAATCTTAAAAATATCAATCTGGATTTACCTCGTGAGAAGCTCATCGTTATCACCGGTCTTTCCGGGTCGGGGAAGTCAACCCTTGCTTTCGATACCTTGTATGCAGAGGGGCAGCGCAGATATGTGGAATCGCTTTCTACATATGCCCGTCAATTTTTGGAAAGAATGGAAAAACCGGATGTCGATATGATTGAGGGGCTTTCGCCTGCTATCGCTATCGAACAAAAAACAGCCAGCCATAACCCAAGATCTACTGTCGGAACGGTAACTGAAATTTATGACTATTTCCGTTTGCTTTTTGCCAGAATCGGAACGCCCTATTGTTATCAATGCGGCCAACCCATATCGTTTCAAACCATTGATCAGATCATCGAATCCGTGACACGAATGGATACCGGAACTAAGATTCTCATCATTGCACCTGTTGTTAAAGAACAAAAGGGCGCTCATGAAAAGTTGCTGGCCAGGTTGAAGATGGATGGATTTTCGCGTATTCGTGTGGATGAACAGATCTATGATATTGAAACTGTACCCAAGCTGGATAAACTGAAAAATCATTCCATTGATGTTGTTGTTGACCGCCTGATTCTGAAAGAAAATATCCGGAATCGATTGGCGGATTCATTGGAACTGGCAATGGCACAGTCAGAAGGTCTTGTGATCGTTGCGGTAATCGGTGGAGAATCCATTTTATATAGTGAAAAATCAGCATGTGTGGAGTGTGGAATAAGTTACGCTGAATTCACACCCGCCTGTTTTTCTTTTAATTCACCGCAGGGAGCATGCCCGAAGTGTGATGGGCTTGGAGCAACAACCGAATTTGATCCGGATTTGATTGTACCCAATCCGGAACTGTCTTTACGTGAAGGAGCTGTTTTACCCTGGTCAAACAAGAGTTCTGTCCAGTTTGCAGAATTTTTGGATGCATTCACCATCCATTTTGGCGTTGATATTTACACACCATTTAAAGACCTGCCGGATAAATTTAAAAAAGTGCTTTTTTGGGGATCAGGTGATGAAACCATCCCTTTC
>CAMBQS010000179.1 GCA_945870015.1 Desulfocicer vacuolatum DSM 3385 | reverse complement strand
TGTTAAGCCAAAACTTGTCTTATTCATGACGCTTTTTCATTTCTTAAGGGTTGCCGGTTTTATTATTGCCTTTAAGCGTTTTAACAATTCTAAATTTCTATCGTTTCAATTTTAACTTCAAGCATTGTGTCAAGTTTCAAACACGCAGTTTATTGTTAAGCATCATTTCAATTTATTAAAGAAATTGTTTAACAACCAATGACATTTGATAACGTACTTTCTGATTTTATTATTCTTAAAAATCGAAATGATATGAGGTTCAAACAGTAGTATTGAAACCATGGCACAGATATTGAAGTGAACATAGCAGTTCACAACGGAAAACCATTGCAGATCCGGAATCGGCGACAACGAACGAATAACAGCCTATCAGGAAAAACCTAAAGTAAGGAGATTATCAACCATGTTTAAATCTAAAACGCATTACAATTCAAGCACAATGAGCAAGGAAATGCACAACATCATCAATCATGCCCATGCACTCGTGGATGCCACTTCCGGAGAGATTGACGAACGAATCAAATCTGCAAGAACTGCTCTGAAGGATCGTCTTGATGCAGCAAAGAGCGAATACGGCGAACTTGAAGATCAGCTCCTGAAAAAAGTAAAGGCTGCTGATCAGTTTATTCACGGAAAACCTTATCATGCAATGGGCGGCACCCTCATGACAGGCCTTTTCCTTGGCTGGGTCATAACAAGGAAATGAGCATGGAACAGTCCATTTTGGAATAACTCCATTTTGGAACAACTGACCTGGGTTATCGTTTCTGGAGTCATTCATAAACGCCAACTTGAAAAAATACGGTTGGCTCATTCAGAGATGAGCCAACCGATAATGAATCAAACTTAAATTGAAAGGAGAATCACATGTTGTGGACTATTGCTATAGTACTATTAGTTTTGTGGGCGCTGGGACTTGTAAGCAGTTACACTATGGGAGGATTTATTCATATCCTGCTTGTGGTTGCCATTATCGTAGTCCTGTTGAATGTAATCCAAGGCCGGAGAGCCATTTAGCGTTATGGCGGGGTCAAATCTTACATCTTGACAAATTCAGCAACCTGAAATCAGCATGCAGATCAGGGAACTTGCTTACGGTGCGAAGCGTTATGCCCAAAAAAGATTACGCGCAGCAACAGAAACGAATTTATCGTTAAGTAAGATAAAGATTTGACCCCCTATTATGCAATTACGCATTACCATCCAATGGAAAGCTGACCCACATATCGGCGGTCTTCTCTCTGTCCTGCATAGGCTCCGACCTCTTCAGCATAGGTTGCAAAATCAAGCCTTACAACCGGAAAATCCAGTGTTACTCCTGCAGTCAGATATCCCTGATTCAAACCCATCCGGACAGCCGCAATCACCGGCAGTTGAAGTTCCGCACCCATGTGAATCCGCTTCATATAATCATCATCCTGGTCGTAACTTTTTGTAATATCCAGAATATCAAAAGCACCGATCAGGGTAAATCCGGCAAAAGATCTCTGGGTTGCGATTCCAAGATTGATTGTCCGGTCAATATCATCCGCTTCTCCCATATCCATTTCAAACAGGTTATTGACACTCAAGCCCACATCTGTTGTAAAAGAGGATTCAATGGGCAGCTCATACAACACCCCAAGATCCATGGTAAAACCAGATCCGGATTTCCGGTCATCATCCAGACGATCCTCAAAATCATCATTTGCAATATCGGCTGCTGTGTAAACCTGATCCAAGCTCTCACGGCTGATATATTTTGCCGTGCCACCCACCCGGAGTCCTTTGAATGGGACCTTGGCTCCAACGCCGCCGGTAAATCCATAATCCCAATTGGCTTTTGGATGAAACTCCGGATACGGCGGGTTCCGGATCTCAGCATCTGCGTTTGCACTGGCAATGCCCGCAACCATGATTCCCAGGTTGGCTGCATTGAAACCCACATAAGGAATCCAGTTGATGGAAAGATGCTGGTATTCGCCAACATGCTTCCTGAGCAGTTCTGTAGTTTCCCCGGTATCATCCAGATCTGCATCAGTAAAGTCACTGTAAAAATCAACGCTGTTTTCTGAAACATCAATTAACGGATTAATAATCCCCATGCTGAAGGTTGATATCTTGGATAACCCAGCCGGATTATAGAACAGTGCATTTTCATCATCTGAAATTGCGGTAAAGGCTCCACCCATCCCAAGAGGCCGGATTCCCCGGTAATGATTCGGGTATTCTGCAGCATCAGCGCAGACGGCCAGACAGACAAAACATATGAAAGACAGTGTCAGCACAGAAATATTGTTATACAGAGATCGTTTTCTCACTGTGTTCCTCCTTGATCAGCCTCATATCTAATTGTTGATGTAATTTTCAAGGTCTGTTTCAGATATAATCCCATTATTATCACTATCTATACCAACCTTATCTCGACTCGAATCACCACTCTTAAACTTTGTAAAACCCTGTGACAAATCATTTCCCTCATCAGAATCATCCAGTACCGTTATCGCTTCTGTCAAATATCCAAGATCCGCTGTCAACTCTGAAAGATTCTGTGTATCAGAATCGACATCACTGAAATCAGCAGGCTGATTGCCATATTGACTGTCTAAACCCTCCTCGGTCAGGGTAACCGATGTTCCTCCCTGATCCGCCACAACAATATCTCCCAATGTCAGCGCGATATGGGCAACGGCCAGAATGCCTAACTGAACCCGGTGGTCATCGTTCGGGCTGGAGATCCCTTCCAGCGCATGGATTGCATTTTCAATACTTTCAATTTTTGTCTGAAGCTGCGCTGCTGTCAGAACGCCATTTCTGTCTCCCAGAATCAAACCCATCATATCAATACTTCCGGAGTTGCCTGTTTCGTCCAATGTTTCAATGGTTGTCAGGAGATTGAAGGTGTCCAACCCGGCCAGTCCAGCATACGCATTGGACAGGTATTGCTGGATTGTGGCATTTCCGGGGTTCGCATCATTCAGAGCCTCCAGTAAATTAATGGCTGTTGAATACTCTCCCTTATCCAGCGCAATACGTGCCTCTTCAAGCTTTGCTTCAAAAGAGTCATCATCTGCGAGTCCTTCCAGGACACTGTCATCGCAACCCAAGGTAAATGAAGCAATCAAGAGCATGATACTCAAAATTATGAGTATTTTTTGTATGATTACATTTTCACTTTCGATTTTTCGATCTCTTTTGCGTATCATCATACTGGCGATCCCCCTTTTGTATTCTGATTGTTTGTTTATACGATCTATTTTTTCAAGTTTCTGTCTGATCAGATTATAATTATTTTGAATCCATTTTCATGACTTTAAACGATTTTTGATGGTGGTGTTGATTGTAACAGATAGCACATTTTTTCCCTGGAAACAACATTCCATCAAATATCATCCAACCATCCATTTTTGAAAAGCAGATACCGGCAGCGGAATCACCTGAACCTTTTTCCTCTCTTTGACCGTCTTGATCCAGACATCTACAGGCAGTGTCTTCGGAATCTTGCCATAGGAAGCGCAGATAGTGGCAGCAAGCAGTTGTTTCTCCTCACTGCTGCATCCTCCTGGAACCATCACAACCGGCCCGGGAATTTTTACCAGGTTGCATAGCATATCTTTTTTGGAGTCATATAATTTCGCAAGCTGATTGTTCTCCTCCTCTGTTCTCCCTGCAATCAATTTTATGGATGGACTAAGACGCAAATGCCGTCCGAATTTTAACAGATGAAAATCTCTTTCATCATAATCATCCTGATGGTCAAACAGATCTTTTAATCGCTGACCAAACACTTTGTCCGTCAACAGACAGCCACCAGCCGGTGCCGGATATACTGTGATACCATAATTCCGGGCCAGCCGGATTTGCGGCTTTCTGGATCTTCCGTCCAGATCCAGCAACTGTTCCCGATCGACCAGCCCCTGCTTCTCAGGAATGGATATAGGCAGATGTTTTGCGCTCAGTGGTCTGATGATATAACCGTCAAATCCGGAATGCTTTTCCACATATCGCAATGACTGTCTGGTCTGGGACATGGGTCTCTGCCCCAGCACTTCGCCGCTGAACAGAAAATCAAAATTGTTTTCAATCATCATATGGCCTGCCAGACGAAACATCAGTGAATGACAATCCATGCACGGATTCATGTATTTCCCGTAACCGGCCGGAGGATCTTTCAGCATGGGAAGATACTCCGGCGTGATATCTTTTACAGTCAAGTTGATTCCATATAATTGTGAGGCTTTTCGTGCCTTATCAGATGAAAAAAAAGGGGTTTCAAAAGAAACCCATTCCACCTCGATGCCCTGCTCCTGTAACACACGGCCAGCCAGTATGCTGTCCAGACCTCCGGAACATAATCCAAGTCCTCTTGCTTTTCTTAATCCGGTTTTCATGCTAAGTAACCATTTGATATTTGTTATCCAGCGTTTTTTTCTCTGGGGTTTGCTTGTCATTCATTTTATCCGGTCAGCGGTTCATCCACTGATCGATGTATCCGTGATCATGAAAAATACCAGCCGCATACGTAAAATTCGACAGATATTAAGAGAGAGCTACCCGGATGTCAAGACCCAGCTCTTTCATAAAAGCCCGTTTGAATTGCTGATGGCCACCATCTTATCCGCCCAGTGCACGGACCGTCAGGTAAACAGTGTAACCCCCGGACTGTTTCAGGAACTCCCGACTCCTGAGGCGTTTGCAAATGCGCCGCTGCAAAAGATCGAAAAATTAATTCATTCTACAGGCTTCTACCGGAATAAAGCCAAAAATCTGAAACACTGCTGCAAATCCCTGATCCAGAACCACCAGGGCATTGTGCCATCCGGTATCGAAGACCTGATCCAACTTCCCGGGGTCGGCAGAAAAACCGCAAATGTTGTTCGTGGCGCTGCCTTCCATATTCCCTCCATGGTGGTGGATACGCACGTATCCAGAATTTCACAACGGCTCGGGTTAACCTTTCATAAAGATCCAACCAAGATAGAATTCGACCTCATGGATATCATACCGAAAAAAGAATGGAATGATTTTTCTCTGTATCTGATCTATTTTGGAAGAGAGGTTTGTATGGCAAGAAAACCGGCCTGCCCGATGTGCAAAATGATCCGTCTGTGTCCTTTTCCGGATAAAACCGATTAGCAACTCTTATTCTCTTTTTTGCAGAGAATATAAAAATTGAATCTCTTTTTTCCACTCATCCGGATCAGGCGTTTCAAGAATCAAGGGGATATGGTCAAACCTTTTGTCATTCATGATGTGCTGAAAGCCGATTGTACCGATCTCTCCCTTTCCAAGGGATGCATGACGGTCAACCCTGCTCCGGAGTTTTTTCTTTGAATCGTTCAAGTGGGCTCCTGCAAGAAACCGGATCCCGATAATGGATTCAAATTGTTTCATTGTTTTTTCATACTCGACCCATTCCCGGATATCGTACCCTTCCGGTGAGCCGAACAGATGGCAGGTATCCAGGCAGATGCCCATCCGGCTTTGGTCTTCAACATGGTCGATGATATAAGACAGTTGTTCAAAAGAATATCCGACATTGGTTCCCTGCCCGGATGTATTTTCAATCACCGTCATCACCCTTCGGGTTTTGGCGTGAGTTCTGTTGATGGATTCAGCGATTCTGCCCAGACACGCCTGCACAGGAAAACCATTCAGATGGCTGCCGGGGTGAAAATTGAGTCTGGTTATCCCCAAAATCTCACAGCGCTTGATTTCGTCCAGGAAAGCTTCCCGTGATTGTTCAAGATTTTGATCATCCGGATGACCCAGATTAATCAGATAGCTATCATGGGCAAGAATATGATCCGGATGAAAACCGTATTTCTCGCAATTGATTGTAAAATTTTCAGCTTGAATCTCCGAAATGGGTGGAGCGTTCCAGCGCCGTTGATTTTTCAAGAACATGGCAAAAGCTTTTGCACCGATTTTAAAGGCATTTTCCGGTGCGTTTTCCACCCCGCCTTTGATACTGACATGCGCACCAATATATTTCATGAGCTTTTTTTACCCCCAATATCGTATCCATCCGTCAAAAAGGCTTGCAGCCTCGGTATTCTCTTGTTATTTATCATAGATTATACAACAAAAACCGTTTCAATGACACATTCAAAAGGGTGCAATTAAAAGTGTTGGGTTTTAATCCGAAAATGGATTCCGGCTTTCGCCGGAATGACGGGCAACGTTACTACCGTCATGCCGGACTTGATCCGGCATCCAGTATTTACCCAACAGTTTTGATTAAACCCCATTCAAAAATCAACTGGAGTCTTCAATGGCCCGCAATCATTTTTCCATCCTGCAACTCACAACGATTCTCATGCTGCTATTCGCTATCGCATTGTCTTTTGCTTCTTCAACAGAGCCACAGACAGAAAATGAAAAGGCAGCCATTGTAAACAATATTGTTATCAGCAAAATGGTGCTGGATCAAAATGTAAATATTGTTCTACGGAAAAAAGGACTTCTGAAAAGTGATCTTCCCCCGGATCAGTTAAAAGAAGTAACAACACATACCCTTGAAGAACTGATCAACCGCGAGCTGCTTTTTCAGGAGAGTCAGAGGCTGGGAATTCGTATTGAACCGCAGATTGTGAACCAGCAATATGATCTGATGCAAAAAATGTATCCGGATAAAAAGATATTTTCCGAAAAACTGTCCGCCGTGAACCTGTCTGAAAAAGAGATGAAATCAGAGGTCGAACGAGGGCTGATCATCCGCCGTCTGATTCAGGAAAAAGTGGTGAGCCGGGCCCAAACCCCGGAAGAAGAGAGTCTTGCCTTTTATGAAAAAAACAAAATCCAGTTCAAACAGCCTGAAATGGTTCGCGCCCAGCATATTTTATTCTCCTTTTCCCCCAACACCTCTCCGGTACAGAAACAGAAAGCAAGGGAAGCCATGGAAAAAATCCAGAAACGGATCAAAAGAGAAGAAAGCTTTTCCGAACTGGCCAAAAAGTTTTCAAATGATCCCAATGGAAAAAACGGAGGAGAGCTTGGATATTTTGACCGGGAAAAAA
>CAMBQS010000178.1 GCA_945870015.1 Desulfocicer vacuolatum DSM 3385 | reverse complement strand
TTCTGTTCCGGAGACATGTAGGCAAGCGTACCCATGATCAGGTTCCCGCTGGTCATTTGAAGGTTGTCTGGATCATTTTTATGAAACAGATGGGCAATCCCGAAATCCGCAACAAGAGCATTGCCTTCCGAGTCGATTAAAATATTGGCAGGTTTGATATCCCGATGAATCACACCATTTTTATGGGCATAGGAAAGCGCCTTGCAGACCTGGACAATAATCTCCAGCTTCTGGTTTACCGTTTGATCCGCCCGTTTAATGATTTTTGCTACATCCGTTCCTTCCACATAATCCATCACAAAATAGGGCATCCCGTTTTCCGTGATACCGCGATCAATGACATGAATGATATTGGGATGGGTCAGACGGGCAATGATCAGAGACTCCCGTGTAAACCGTTTGACAAACTGAGGGTCTTCTGAAAATTGCTGGTGAAGAACCTTGATGGCAACCGTCCGGTTCAGGGAAGGCTGCATCCCTTTATAGACCGTTGCCATTCCACCGGAATCAATCTTGGAAAGCACCTGGTATTGATCAATCTTGTTTTCCATCAGCTCAACGGGAATCTAATCCCTGTAATTGAAATTGGGGTATGGCTTACATGATTTTGCAGTCATATTGCAGAAATTTAGAATCATCGGTCATCAACGAAAGTTTGTTAACCATGGACTGCACCAGTAACATCCGGTCAAAAGGATCTTTATGGTGAAGCGGCAATTCTCCCAAAGCCATGGCTTCCGCGCCGGTAAAGCTGAGTATCTCAAGCCCCATTTTCTGTGCCATTTCAACCGGATCAAACCGAATGTCAATTTTTCCAATTGAATGTTTAATCATGAGCTCGGCTATACTCATGGCGCTTACAAAGACTTCGTTTGCCGGGGACTCAAGTTCGTAACGCCTTGCTTGACTCAATTTCTCAGGACAAGACAGCATCCACAAATAGATGTGTGTATCAACAAGAATTCTCACGATGACTCACCGTAAAACATTTCATTGATCTCATCATTCTCATCCAGAAAATCATTTGGAATATTGATTTGCCCCGCAAGCAAACCAAGTTTTCGTTTTGCGTTTGGATGATGTGCCACCAATTTCACAAGGGGCAAATTATTCTTTGCAATAACAACCTCTTCTCCATGATAAGCCATATCCACAAGTTTAGAAAGTTTTGCTTTTGCCTCGGATACATTGATAATCATTTTATGCTCCTGATTGCTGTAACAAGTTTAACCAATTGTACCAATTCAGACCAGGTTGGTCAATTGGAAAATCAATCCGCCCTGACATCCCGATCATGAATTTTTTCCAATGCCGAAAGGGTTGCCGCAACCGTCCCATATCCCGGAGCGAAGTACCAGCCAATGACCGGTGTCAGCAGCATAAGAACAAAACCCATTCCAACTCCGGTAACCCCGGCTTTATGATCATGAACAAATGCAATGCTTTCGGAAACCGAAAACCGATTCCGTTCCAGGGTATAGTCAACAAGGCCGAAACCGCTGTAATACGATTGAATGATCAGGATCAAAACCGGTGAAATCAGAGAACCAACCAGCGGAATAATACTGAGAAGCCAGGCGATTCCAGTGAAGAAAATCATCCAGCCGAAATTCCGCATGTTGATCGCCAACCCTCGAAAGATATCTTTTGCAAAGCCCTGAAAGGTGAACTTCGGAGGCTTTTGATCATACATCCCTGCCTCTACCATCTCGGATAAAAATGCCAATATGGGCGAAAAACAAATCAGAATCACCTGTTGATAAGATAGATACCCGATAATCAGGAGAAATAGCCACAGCAGTATCGAAACCATGAAATAGGTCACGCCACCGCTCATGAACCCGGGAATCCAGTTTTCATTGATATAAGCGGAAAACCCGGGTAGAAAAATCATCCCGGATATGGCCAGAAACAGGAGATAACAGAAACTCAACACACCGGGCACAGCAATCCACAGCCACAATTTCTGTTTAATAATCACCTGATGTGCTTTTTTATAAATCAGAAGCCCTGCAAACAGTTCTTTCAGAAACATATTGGAACACCTTTTATGAATGATTTCTTTTCAGACAGCGCCTATTCATGATACTGGAAGTTATGAACTCTATTCCAAAAAACAAACATTCAATGTCGCGGTACAAGTATCAGAATGATTCCATGTATTTCGCACAGATTTCAGAAGAGATCAAGGATCTGGCCGCAACGGAATTGACGCAACTCGGTGCCACAAATATCATGGTAACCTTCCGGGGCATCTATTTTCAGGCCGATCCAAGCAGCCTGTACCGGATTCATTATCTGACAAAAGTTATTTCCCGGATTCTGGCGCCCCTGGTTTCATTTCCCTGCAAGGATACTGACACTTTATATCAAAAGGGGAAAACAATCCAGTGGGAAGATTTCTTCAAGCCGGGCACCACTTTTGCAATTACCGCAAATGTCTCCAACAGCCAGATCACACACTCCAAATATGCGGCGCTTTGCCTCAAGGACGCAATCGTTGATTATTTCAGAGAAAAAACCGGAACCCGTCCGAATGTGGATACCCTTGATCCGGATCTCCAGTTGAATCTTCACATCCGGGAGAACAAAGCCGATATCAGTCTGGATACCGGAGGAGGGCCCCTTCACAAAAGAGGGTATCGGGAGGAAACCGTAACCGCTCCCATGCAGGAAACCATTGCAGCAGCCATTATCCAGCATACCCGCTGGAACGGAGATATTCCTCTGGTCGATCCCATGTGCGGTTCCGGAACCCTGCTTTGTGAGGCTCTGATGCACTGCTGCAACATTCCTCCTGGTATTTTCCGGAAAAAATTCGGATTTGAATCTCTCCCTGATTTTGACCGATCCCTCTGGATAAAGACCAAAAAACAGGCTGATGAAAAGATACAACCCCTGACCCGCGGCCTGATATCCGGAAGCGATATTTCAGAACAGGCAGTACAGGCATCCAGAACCAACCTGATGGGAATTCCCCATGGAAATCAGGTGATCGTTGAAAAAAATGATTTCAGAGAACTCCCTGATTTGGAAAACCGGGTCATCGTAACCAATCCTCCGTATGGAATTCGCATGGGCACCAAAATCAATCTGGATGAATTGTATAAAAGCCTCGGAGATTTTTTAAAACAGAAATGCAAAGGCTCAACCGCCTATATCTATTTTGGTGACCGGAAATTTATCAAACAGATCGGTTTAAAACCCTCCTGGAAAATACCGATAAAAACCGGGGGGCTTGACGGACGGCTGGTCAAATATGAAATGTACTGAAACATCATGGTTTGATCAAAGCGGATTGATTGAATCCCAATGGATGGGGTCGTTTCATCACTTCTTTAAAGGAGACCAGATCTTTCTCCTGCGGAAATCCGGCAATTGCCTTATCCAGCACCTTCATGGATTCTTCCTTGAAACCCAGCAGTGACAGGGCTTCTGCATATCCTTTTACATAATCCAGATTTTCAGGCGAAGCAGCATGTCTTTTCTGATAGATCAGCAGTGCTACTTCATAACACTTTCCGGCGAGCTCCTCTTTTTGCATTTTTTTATAAACCATTCCCTTGCTCAGCCATGCGGGTGCAAATTCCGGATCTTTCTTTGTGGCCTCCTGCAAAAGCGCCAGGGCTTCGTCATACTGCCTTTCAAATGAGGCCATGTTTGCCTGAAGCCACAATGTTTTCACCGACCCGGTATCTGTGTGTGAACAGGATAAAAGAATAAATAATACTAGCAGAAGCAAGCCAATTTTCTGATTCTTTTCTAAACCTGTCCACATGATATTCAAAAAACCTGTCTGCTGTTTTGTATCTGATTGTCCTGTAATAAAAATAATCATTGCCGGTGTTTTTCTTTCAGTGCTACCGGAGGTCCAAGAATCTCTGACCAGACCACTGCATTTCGAAGGCTCTTTAAGGAAAATGAGGATTCGAAACCGCCCTCATCCAGTGCTATCTTCTGATCGTCCTTCCGCATGGAATCATCTATCAGAACTTTTTCCATAACTTTTGCTGTACCATGCAATGAAGTGACATTCTCTGCTGAAAGATCCAGTACAATCGCTTCCTTTTTGCCGGTATCGATAACCGCTCCGGTTTTGGGCTGCGCTCCTTTTTCAAGATCCGGCTGCTGCCTTGTTTTGCGAGCTTCATTTCTCTGTGCGGCTTCTGCATGCTCTTTGAGCTGCTTTGCAATGGCTTGAATAATCGACTTCAGCGAAAACTTCTCCGGAACAGATGCATCTTTCCCGTCTGTTTTTTTCTTCCCAAACAAAGAAAGGATGTAGATCACCAGAACGATGAATGGAACAATATTTTGAAATTCCATTGAATATCCCCCGTTATCTCCCGGTTGTCGGATCTTTGTCCGGCTTACCGATTTTTTCCCTCATGTGCGTGTCTGCTTCGATATTTTTCATCCTGTAGTAATCCATGATGCCGAGATTGCCGCTCCGGAATGCTTCGGCCATGGCCAGAGGGACCATTGATTCCGCCTCTACGACCTTTGCCCGCATCTCCTGAACCTGCGCCTTCATCTCCTGCTCCCTTGCAAAGGCCATGGCACGCCTCTCCTCTGCCTTGGCCTGGGCGATTTTCTTATCCGCCTCTGCCCGGTCTGTTTCCAGCTCGGCTCCGATATTCTTCCCCACATCCACATCCGCGATATCAATGGATAATATTTCATAGGCCGTACCCGAATCCAAGCCTTTTTCCAAAACCTTTTTGGAAATCGTATCCGGATTTTCCAAGACCTGTTTATGGGTTTCCGCAGACCCGATGGTCGTAACGATCCCTTCTCCGACCCGGGCCAGAATGGTTTCTTCTCCGGCACCGCCGACCAGCCGGTCAATATTGGCCCGGACTGTTACCCGGCAAAGGGCTTTCAACTGGATCCCGTCCTTGGCCATGGCCGCCACAAGCGGTGTCTCAATCACTTTGGGATTGACACTCATCCGAACCGCCTCCAGCACGTCCCTTCCCGCAAGGTCGATGGCTACGGCCCGGTTAAATGACAGTTCAATCTTGGCCTTGTCCGCGGCAACCAGGGCCTGAACAACCCTGGATACATTCCCGCCCGCCAGAAAATGGGATTCCAGATCATCCGTACTGATTTCATCCAGACCGGCTTTCACCGCCATGATTTTCGACTCGACAATCAGTTTGGGCGGCACTTTCCGGAACCGCATGAAGACGATGTTGAACAATCCCACCCGCGCACCGGATACCAAAGCCTGTACCCAAAGGGACAGGGATCTGGCAACAAAAAGCAGCAATACCATTGCGGCAATAAACAACAAGATCATGAATACGGTTGTAAAATTCATCTGACTCTCCCTTTTTCGTTTCCGAACTGTT
Organism: Desulfocicer vacuolatum DSM 3385; assembly: GCA_945870015.1. GTDB lineage: Bacteria > Desulfobacterota > Desulfobacteria > Desulfobacterales > SURF-7 > QZKS01. Next base: position 1,656 of record CAMBQS010000178.1, on the reverse strand, counting down.
TTAAGTTATCTGAGCCAATTTCAAAAGTCCGTTGTTGTAGTTCCGGCGAAAACTAGAATCCAGTATTTTCGGCTCTTTTCTCGGCACCGACTTTCGCCGGTGTGACGCTTTTTAATAGTTTTGAAATTGGCTCATCTGGTTGTCTTAACAATGACCTGATTCCCCGATACCATGACAACATCAATCTTTTCGCCTTTTCGGATATAATCTCCCTGACTGACAACATCCACCTTCTTTCCATCAATCAAGGCTTTGCCGGATGGACGAAGATCCGTCATTGCAATCCCTTCCTTTCCGGACAGAGCCTCCAGATCCGGCGATTGTGATGTCACGCCTTCTCTGCTGGACAGTGTGCGCCTGAGTGTGACCGGTGATCGTGCGAGCAGTTTCAATCCTGCAAAAACCAGAAGAGGAATCATCACTGCATCGGCCAGTACAAACAGCCACCCTGTAACAACAGTTAATTCTGAAAACACATGATATAGTGAATACCCGATCAGGCAGGCTGCGATAATGCCAAGAATCCCTCCGGATGGAATGATCGTTTCCGCAATAATGACGATCACACCGGCAAGCTGAAATATCAAAGGAATCAGCAAATCACGGTTCATCTATTCTATCCTTTATGACAATTATTCGATTGCCCCTGATCTCGGAAATAACAATATATGTGCCCTTTTCCATAAATTCTCCGTCTGCAATCACATCCACCATCCGCTTTCCGATTCTAGCCTTTCCGGATGGTCTCAAAGACGTTCCGGCTACCCCGGTATCACCGACATTCATGCCGATGATCTCCATGGAATCCGCATGGGATTCGGTCAAAGCTGTACTCAGATACGGGCCTGGAAGTACTTTTGAAAATTTTGGAAATACATATCGTAAACAAAGCATGGAAAAAACAAAAGCCGATAAAAGCGATCCCGCCACCTGAATCACATTGCGCAGCAGAAGTTCTCCCTGCCAGGGCAGATCTGGATCGGGTATGATGAAATCCTGAAAAGCCAGAATCATGCCCACGGCCAGGAAAATAAACCCGGCAATGCCGCTGATCCCAAATCCGGGAAGTACAAATACCTCAAATCCCAATAGAACCAGCCCGATCGCGATTGCAATCAATTCCGTGAAGTCCGCCAGCCCGACAATATACTGATTAAAAAAAACAAGCGCCAGACAGAAAATACCGATCATTCCCGGAACCCCGAAACCCGGTACCTTGAGTTCAACATACAGTGCGCCAAGACCCACCAGAAGCAGAATCAGTGCAATGGAATCGATAAACCGGGACAGGGTTTCCGACCACTGCTGCTCCACCTGGATAATCTTTGCATCGGATAAGCCGCGCTTTTTCAGCAGATCATCCAGATCCGAAACACTCATCCGGGAAAATCCCAGTTCCAATGCTTCTGCATCATCCATGGTCAGGAGTTCTCCTTTTTTGACAATGGTTCTTTTTGACAAGATCTCCTGTTTCTGCTTTTCCGGTAATTCCTGGAATGCAACCGAATCCATGTAAACCCGTCCGGAACCGGTCTTTACCTCCAGTATCTCCATATCCGGCGTAACCATGGCCTCGGCAAGTGCCTGGGGGTAATTGTTCTTTTTGGCAAGCGCCCTGAATTTTGCCCGAAGCGGGGATTGAAATTTTTCGTCCAT
>CAMBQS010000177.1 GCA_945870015.1 Desulfocicer vacuolatum DSM 3385 | reverse complement strand
CAAGATCGGAATGTTGACAAAAGCGATGATGGGGATGAAGGTGTAGAAGGGCGGTATGCATTTATGAGTGTAAAAACCGGTGCTGAAAATACTTGACATCGGAGCAGAATGGATATATTTTTTAGCAAATTGAACGAGCGCTCAATCGGATTGCTTATAATTCAGATTAACTGGTTTTATTTTATTAAGTATTTGAACATAATCCATAGAACAGGTCTATGATCATGGAAAGGAGGCAGGTTTGAATTTCGATCTGACGACCGAACAGAAAATGATTCGGAGAGAAGTTAGAAAATTTGCGGAAAACGAGATTGCTCCTGTGGCTCCTGAACTGGATGAAAAAGAGGAGTTTTCCGCAGCGTTGACCCGAAAAATGGGGGAGATCGGTCTGTTTGGCATGTTTGTTTCCGAGGAATATGGCGGGCAGGCCCTTGATTATATTTCTTATATTGTCGCAGTCGAAGAGGTGGCCAGGATTGACGGTTCCCAGGCAGCAACAATTGCAGCCGGAAATTCTCTGGGAATCGGCCCGATCAATTATTTTGGAACCAAAGAGCAGAAAAAGAAATATCTGCCTCAACTGTGCCGCGGAGAAAAACTCTGGGGTTTTGGATTGACCGAGCCAACGGCTGGTTCGGACGCCGGCGGGAGCAAAACAACCGCTGTGAAAGAGGGGAAAGAATGGGTGATCAACGGGTCCAAGATCTTTATCACCAATGCAGCCTGTGAACTCACTCTGGGGGTTACGGTTCAGGCCATCACAGGCAGACGCGCAAACGGGAAACCGGAATATACCTGTTTTCTGGTTGAAAAAGATACTCCGGGATTCAAGGCTGTTCCCATGCATAAAAAAATGATGTGGCGGGCATCCAATACAGCCGAGCTCTATTTTGACAATGTGCGGGTTCCGGAAGAGAACATTCTGGGAAAGGCCGGTGATGGTTTTCACCAGATGCTCCAGACCCTGGACGGAGGCAGGCTTTCCATCGGCGCCATGGGCCTTGGAGGAGCACAGGGAGCGTTTGATCTTGCATTGAAATATGCCAAAAGCCGGGAGCAGTTCGGACAACCCATTTCCAAGTTTCAGGCCATCAGCTTCAAGCTGGCGGATTGTGCCGTGGAAATCGAATGCGCCAGGAATCTTCTTTATAAGGCCTGCTGGCTCCGAAATGAAAAACGTCCATTTGAAAAAGAAGCGGCCATGGCCAAACTCTACTGCTCGGAGCTGATGGGAAGGGCTGCCAACCATGCAGTTCAGATTCACGGAGGGTACGGGCTGATGAAAGAATATAATGTGGAACGGTTCTACCGTGACCAGAAACTCCTGGATATCGGGGAAGGAACCTCTGAAGTGCAGCGAATCGTCATCTCAAGATATATAGGATGCTGAAAAGTCAAAATTGTGATGGCAAAGAAAAAAGTACAAGTTCAAGGCGCACGAATCGCGAGGAATGAGGCGTAGCTTTCTTACGCCGCAGTGACGAGGGATGAGGTGCAACGCAGAAATTGGACTTTTTACGAAGCAGGAGGTCATTGTGGAAGATCAATTGATACTGAAGGAAACACGGGGTCAGGTGGCCATACTCACCTTGAATCGCCCGGAGGTAATGAATTCATTTAATTTCGCGATGCTGAATGCATTAAAAGCTGCTATCGAGGAGATCCGTTTTGATCCGGAGATCCGGGTGGTGATCATTACCGGGGCTGGTGAAAAAGCCTTCTGCTCCGGTGCGGATCTCAAAGAGCGGGCTACCTTGGGTCCAATGGAAGTAAAGAAGTTCATCTATACGATTCGAAACCTGTTTACGGAAATTGAAAATCTGAACAAGCCGGTGATTGGCGCAGTAAACGGGATTGCCCTGGGCGGAGGTACCGAACTGAGTCTTGCCTGTGATATCCGGATTGCGTCAAATAATGCCAGCATGGGACTCACGGAAACCCGTCTGGCCATCATCCCCGGAGCAGGCGGAACACAGCGCCTTCCAAGGCTGATTGGAAGGGGGCCGGCGAAAGAATTGATATTTACCGGGAAAAGGGTCACGGCTGCGGAAGCACTGGAAATCGGCCTTGTGAACCGGGTCTGCGAAGGAGAAAAGCTCATCGAAGAAGCGATGAAGCTGGCGGAGATGATTTGCGAAACCGGGCCCATTGCCATTGAGCAGGCAAAATATGCGATCAATAAAGGAATGGAAACCGATCTGGCAACCGGACTGGCCATAGAGTCCAATGCCTACTGGATCACCATACCCACGGAAGACCGTCTGGAAGGACTGGCTGCGTTTCGTGAAAAACGGAAGCCGGTATATAAAGGTAAATAGAAAATCGACCCGAATAACAATAAAAAAAGAAGGAGCCAATTTCAAAACGATTAAAAAACGTCACACCGGCGAAGGCCGGTGTCCAGAAAAGTAATGAAAATACTGGATTCCGGCCTTCGCCGGAATGACAACAACAGATTTTTGAAATTGGCTCGAAGAACAAACAGATAAAAGGGTGTAAAAATGGCGGATACAGGAGCAGAAAACCGATTGTTCTGGGAAAATGAAGAAAAAAAGCTGGATGAACGGCTTCACATGGCAATGTGGCCGGGTGGAGAAAAAGCAGTTGCCAGCCTGGCTAAAATGGGGAAAAGACCGGTACGCGATCTAATTCAGGAGCTGGTGGATCCCGGGACGGAATTTTATGAACTCTCCAGGATCGCAGGGTTCGGTATGGACTATCCGGGTGTTGAGGATGTGCCATGCGGTGGAATTGCAACCGGCATTGGAAAGATCAACGGCAACTGGACCATGATCCTGGCCAATGAAAGCAGGGTCAAGGCAGGCACCTATTTCCCCATTACCCTGAAAAAACATCTGAGGGCACAGGCAATTGCCGATCAATGTGGTCTGAATTGCGTTTATATTGCTGATTCCGGTGGGGCTTTCCTTCCCATGCAGGCGGATGTGTTTCCAGATGATCAGCATTTTGGGTCCATGTTTTATAATATGGCCCGAATGTCCGCCAAGGGATTGAAGCAAATTACCCTGAGTACAGGAGGAAATACCGCCGGTGGAGCCTACATCGTATTTATGGCCTGCCAGTCCGTGATGATCGACAAACTGGCGTATTCTTTTCTGGGCGGGCCTCCTCTGGTCAAGATGGCAACCGGTGAGGTTATTTCCGCGGAAGATCTGGGTGGCGCAAGGGTTCACACCCATGTTTCCGGCGGAGCGGATCATTTTTGCCGGAACCAGGTAGAAGCGATTGTTCGTGTCCGGGAAATCCTGGCCCTGGAACCTCCGCAGAAAATTCATCTTCACCGGTATGCAGAGTCACCTCCGCTGGTTCCGGTTGAATCGATCTATGAAAATCTTCCGGCGGATATTCACAAAGCAATCGATGTCCGGGAGTTTTTGAAGGGCATCTGCGATGACAGCTATTTTATTGAGAACAAAAAGATGTATGCTCCTGGGCGGGGGGATAATATTCTCACCGGAAAAATAAGAATCAAGGGACTTCCCATCGGTGTGATTGCATCCAACGGGCCGGGTATCATCTTTTTTGAAGCAGCCAGAAAAGCAACCGAGTGGATCATCCGGTGCTGTCAGGAAAAAGTTCCCCTTCTGTTTATTCAGAATTCTCCGGGATTCATGGTGGGTTCCGAATCCGAACATTCGGGAATCGGTAAATACGGTTCGGATATGGTTCGAACCGTATCCTGCGCACAGGTTCCGCGGATTCAGATTGCCATTGGCCCGGATAACGGCGCTGCCAATTATGGGATGTGCGGACGTGCGTACCGGCCTCATTTCCTGTTTCATACCATGCGTTCCCGGACATCGGTCATGAGCGGAAGGAGTGCTGCGGGTGTGCTTCTCTCCATTGAGGAAAAAAAGCATGAGTCCAAGGGAAAGCCCATGACAGAAGAGGAAAAGGAAATATTCCGAAAGGAAATGATCGAAAAGTATGATGGAGAAGCCCATCCCTTCTATTGCGGAGCCAGACTGCTGAGTGACCGCGTGTTGAAGTTCAGAGAGGTCAGGGACTGGCTGGCCATGGCTTTTGAAGTGAGCCTCCTGAAACCGATTGAAAACCCTTCTTTTGGAAATCTGCGATTTTAGCAGGATGGGATCGGGAATAAAAAATAAAAAAAAAGAAAAATATCGGAACATGATGAAAGAGGAAGGAGATGGAGAACCATGACAGAATATGATTATTGGAAAATTTTTCCAAAGATGCCTAGGAAGGTGACGATTGGAGATATAACGATTCGTGACGGGTTTCAGCATGAAGAAAAATTTATCTCAACGGCTGCCAAGATTTTCTATCTGGAAGAACTCATTTTTGCAGGATGCCGGTATATTGAAGTAACCAACCTGGGAAACCCTATTCTCATGCCCCAGTTCAGGGATGCGGAAGATCTTTTGCGTCATCTGCGCGGTGACCGCTTCCGGAAACAGTGTGAAAAAAAAGGAATCAACTATGATGAGATCTGCCTGACCGCCATTACCATCCGGGAATCGGCAGTAGATCGTGCCATTGAACTGCGGAAGCAGGGAATCGGCCCGGATCGCATCCTGATGATGGTTTCTACCGAGGAGCAGCATCATTTTGCCAACTCCGGGACAACCCTTCCGGATTACTGGAAGGAGGCGGAGCGCTGCATTAAAAAATGCAATGATGCGGGCATGAAGATGTGCGGAACCGTGAGTACCATCTGGGGAAGTCCCATTGGCGGAGCCACGGACATGAAAGATGCAGTTGAATTCAGTAAACGATGGTTTGAGATCGGAGCCCATGATGTCGAACATGCAGATCATGACGGAAGCGCATCTGCAGCAAATGTCTACCGGTATTTTTCCATGATTCTGGATGAGATACCGAATCCGAGATATCATATCGCCCATTTTCATGAAACCAAACGTATGGCTGCGGCTTCCGTATTGGCAGCGCTTCAGGCAGGCATCATCAATTTTGAAGCCACTCTGGGAGGACTCGGGGGTCAGCCGGCAAACTTCCTGGATGACTGCCCGACCAAGGGAACCGGTGAGTATTATTATGATGATCCCCGGTATGTGGGGCTGGTTACGCTGGAGGATACGCTGGTGCAGATCGATGAGATGGGGATTCAGCATGGTTATGATGTAGACCGAATCCTCTGGCTTGGAAAACAGCTTGAAAAGACCATCGGCAGAAGGCTTCGGTCAGAGGCGGTGATCAACGGCCGGACATTGAAAGAAGGACATATGAAATTTGCAAGACCGGGATTGGCCAAGAGAAAAGAGAAACTGGGAGAAAAACCCGGCCAGTTGTTTCCATCAGACTGGAAGGAGAAGGCGGCATTGCCGGATCGATATAAAATGATGTAAAACGGTTTCCGGTTGACGGTTGGATAGAATATTGCGTTGAAGCTTTTTTGGGCCAACGGTTCAACCGGCAAACTTTTATAGTTATCGAACGAGGGAGGGGCTGAAATGGAAAAAAAGGGAGACAAACCTCATATCAATGTGGATTATTTTGAAGATCTGACCGGAGATATCCGGCCGTCCGGCAAAAAAACGGTTGAGGAGATTGGTTCACGGATCAAAAGTCTGCGGGAGTCAAAGGGCCTTTCTCTGGATGACCTTTCCAAAATGACCGGGTTTGAGGTTGACCTGCTTTCCGGAATCGAAAATCAGGAGATACAGCCGCAGCTTGGCACGGTAATCAAGCTTTCCAAGGCACTGGACAGTGCCCTCAGCAGAATCATCTCCGGTGTGGGGAGCGGAATGTATTCTGTTACCCGGAAAAATGAACGTAAGCAGGTTGCCCGATCCACATCGGCAAAGGGAAAGAAAAAGCTTTACTCCTACCAGAGTCTGGCACCGGAAGTAAAAGGCCGTCACATGGAAGCCCTCATCGTAACCCTGGAAGAGAATCCTGAGAATGAGATGTCCGTACATGAAGGTGAGGAGTTTATCTTTGTCATAGACGGCATCGTATCGCTGAAGATCGGTGAAGAGAGCTTTGATCTGGAGCCCGGTGACAGCGTCTACTATCTGTCAACAACGCCGCATTTGATTTCTGCAAAGACAGGGATAGCCAATATTCTGGCAGTTGTGTACGAAGGGTAATCTCCAGAAGCCCGTTTGATTTCTTAAAACATTTGAGGCAGCGAGTGTTCACTGCCTCTTTGTACAAAGATGTTTGCCCCTGAAAACAATCCGGAAATGTTATTTTGTTTCACTGACACCAAAATATTTTTCCGGTGATTTTTTCAGGAGTTCCAGTTTATCCTGTAAATCTTTTATCAAGCTGTTTTTACGCGGCAGTGAAAAGTTCTTTCCTACAGCCAGTTTATCAATACGGTCGATCTCTTCCTGCAGTCGTTTTTTTTCTGTCTGAATTTTGATAGTAAATTCTTCATCAATATTGTTATTTTCTGTTTCTTGAGGTCGGAATTGCATTTCTATCGTGCTGAAGACGCTGGTACTGTTTTCAATTTCCGGTTCTTGTGTAACATCGGCGGGTTCTTCCTCACCAGCTTCGCTATTGGTATTACCGGTTTGCAAAAGGGGCATCTCTTCAATGACTTCAAAATGTTCAACATCTCCTTCCGGCGAGGTGTTGCTGAACTTCTTTACTCCATTTTTATCTGTCCATGAATAGATTGTACCGGCATAAGAATTCAAATTCGGCAGAAATCCTAAAATAGTTATAAGCAATACAGTAATGAAACGCATAGTTCTCTCCAAAATGATGGGATTAGATGGCTGAGAATAGTATAGGGGTACGAAAGCATATTCATCAATCTCTGTCATCGGTAACTTTTTTTGTTTTTTGGGTTTTATCTTCAATCAATTTTACCACTTTATCAAAATCGCATCAAGCAGCTCATCAAAATAATTACTCTGGCCGGGATGTTTAAGCCGCTCGTCATTCATCACAAAATCTTTGATGATATATTCCTTGAGCTGCTGTGTCGTCCAGATCCGGAAACGGGTGGCAATCAGGCTTTTTACGCGGTATCCCACCGATATAATCATGTCGAG
>CAMBQS010000176.1 GCA_945870015.1 Desulfocicer vacuolatum DSM 3385 | reverse complement strand
GAAGTCGGTGTGGTTAAAACCGTTTTTATACAGTTCAGAAGATGATCCTTTTTGACCGGCTTGGACAGAAATCCGGAAAATCCCAGACTGTTGATTCTGGAAGCATCTCCGCGCTGTCCAATGGAAGTCAGCATAATCAGAATGCAATCCCGGAGCTTTTCATGGCTCAATATTTTTTCTCCAAGAGCCGCGCCCGTCATGTCGGGCAACTCCATTTCAGTTAGAAGAATCTGAAAAGGCTGTCCGGCCTCCTGTGCATTCATGAGCATGGAAAATGCTTGCTGTCCATTTTTCGCTTCACCATAAAAACATTCCCAGGAACGGAAAAAGTTGGTTACGATCAATCTGTTTAACGGGTTTTCGTCCACAACAAGAATCCGGGTTCCTTTTATTGTTGCAGGGAAGTCAGCAACTTCTGCTTTTGATATTTTCTGTTTTTTCAGACAAACGGTAAACCAGAAGGTTGATCCTTTACCCAGTTCGCTTTCAACCCCGATTTCACCGCCCATGTTCTCTGCAAGCTGTTTTGAGATCACCAATCCAAGTCCTGTGCCGCCAAATTTTCTGCTGGTTGAGGCATCGACCTGTGAAAATGATTGAAATAAGCTGTCAAGGCTGTTTTTGGGTATTCCGATGCCGGTATCATGGATTTCAAACAGCAGTTTAACAAAATCATCATGTTCTTCTTTTACCGATACACAGATGGAGATATATCCTTTTTCAACAAACTTTACTGCATTCCCGGTAAGGTTGTTCAATATCTGTCGAAGTTTTCCAGGGTCACCGTTCAACAGCGTTGGAACGTTTTCATGGATGAGGCATGTGAACTCAACTCCTTTTTCTTCGGCTTTCAAGGCCATAATATCACTCAGCATTTCCAGGGTTACCCGGAGATCAAAAGGAATGGATTCAAGCACCAGTTTTCCGGATTCGATTTTGGAAAAATCCAGTATGTCATTCACCACAACCAGTAAAGATTCCGCACTGGAATGGATCAACTGGGTGAATTCGGTCTGCTCCTGCGTCAGCTTCGTATCTTTAAGGAGATCGATCATTCCGATCACGCCGTTTAATGGAGTGCGGATTTCATGGCTCATATTGGCTAAAAATTCGCTCTTGGTTTTAGCGGCTTCATCCGCAGCTTCTTTTGCTTTTATCAGCTCTGCATTGATTTTCCGGAGTTCTGTTGTACGATCGGAAACCCGTTTCTCCAACTCTTCATTCATGAGGCGTAATTCCTGGGTTCGCCTTCTTACTTCCTCTTCAAGATGGGTCTGGTATGTCCGGTTTTCCTGAATCAGGCGGACTTTTTCAAGGGCTTTATTAACCGTATGCTGGATTACGGATAAATCTTCGATCGGTTTCTGAAGAAAATCCCATGCACCGAGTCGCAGTGCGGCGACGGCATCGTTCATAACTCCTGCCCCTGAAAGAACAATAACAGGAAGGTCAGGATTTTCCACTGTAACCTGCCGGAGAACTTCCAGTCCGTCTGTCCGAGGCATACGCAGATCCAGAATGAGGATGTCCGGTTTTTCCTGTCTGAACATGGCCAGACCGGAATTGCCGTCCATCGCCTCGATTACTTCATACTGGTTATCCTCCAGAAATAGATGGAGACTTGCGCGAACCCCTTCATCATCATCAACAATCAATATTTTTCCTGTTTTTTTTGTATCCATTTTTTTAATCCATCTGATACAGATCGCTGGAAAAGAAAAGGTATTTTTAAAGGTTTGAAATTATATTTAATTTTATGGAAAAAGGCTGGATGTCACGTCATTTGTCAGGCTGATTATAATCCAATTGGATGTTGTTTACAACTGAATTCAGGATCATAAAGAAAAGTTTTCTCATTGAAATGGGGATACGCGTCTTGACTTGGAACAAATCCGGATGATAACTCTTTGTTCAACAGGAGGATATATGAAACATTTTCAGGATACGATTGTGGAAAGTCTTCTATTCGCCGGACTTCCACAAGACCAGTTGGAATCGATACAAAATATTATCGTTGAAAAGGAGTTCGGCAAAGGGGAAACCATATTTTCAGAAGGAGAGGAGGGGACTGGTTTTTATGTTGTATCCCAGGGTATGGTCAAAATATACAAGGTTTCCCTGGAAGGGAAAGAACAGATTATTCATATTTTTGGATCCGGAGAGGTTTTTGGAGAGGTTCCTGTGTTCATGGGAGAAAATTATCCGGCAAATGCCGTGGCCATCAAAAAAAGCCGATTGCTGTTTTTTCCAAGGGTTGCATTTGTTAATCTGATCGTGCAGAATCCGTCTTTATCCTTAAATATGCTGGCTGTTTTATCGATGCGGCTGAGGCAGCTTGCCGCCCAGATTGAAAATCTTTCTCTGAAAGAGGTGCCGGGCCGGCTGGCATCCTATCTGATTCTGCTATCCCGGGAACAGGATCAGACCCGTTCCATTTTATTGACCATATCCAAAAGTCAGCTTGCCAGTCTTCTGGGTACAATTCCGGAGACCCTGTCCCGGATTCTTGCAAAAATGAGCAGCCGGAATCTGATTGAGGTAAATGGGAAAGAAATAACATTGCTGGATATGGACGGCCTCGAAGATCTGGCTGAAAGCGGTAAAATATGATGCATGATGGGGACGGAATGATTTTTTCAGAAGAGGAACAACAGAGATACAGCAGACAAATTTTACTGGAACCTGTTGGGCGGAAAGGACAGCAGAAGATTTCGGAATCGCGCGTTCTGGTGGTCGGTTCGGGCGGGCTGGGATCACCGGCGCTGATGTATCTATCGGCTGCCGGAGTGGGAACCATCGGCATTATGGACGGGGATGTGGTCGAGATCAGCAACCTTCAGCGGCAGATCATTCATTTCACCGAGGATCTTGATAAACCGAAGGTTTTGTCCGCCAGGGAAAAACTGATCAGGCTCAATCCGCATGTCCGGGTAAACACCTATCATGAATTTTTACATTCAGAAAACAGTTTGGAACGGATAAAGGACTATGATTTCATTATTGATGGAACAGATAACTTTCCATCCAGGTTTTTGATGAATGATTCATGCATTGCAATGAATAAACCATTTTGCCATGCCGGTGTCATGGGTTTTGAAGGTCAGATGATGACGATTGTGCCCGGTCAGTCAGCCTGTTTGAGATGTGTTTTTCCTGAACCACCACCGCCGGATAGTGTACCCGGCAGCAGCCAGGCAGGGATACTGGGAACTGTGGCCGGTCTATTTGGAGCGCTTCAGGCAACAGAGGCGATCAAATATATTATCGGGCAGGGGGATTTGTTGACCAACCGGTTATTGATATGTGATCTACTGCAAATGATCTTCCGGGAAGTGAAGATAAAAAAAAGGTTGCGATGTCCGGCCTGTGGTTCGTGACCTTCCGGATTCATTCGGCCTCAAAAAAAAATTCAGGATGTACCGGATATCTTCTTTATAATCGACAATTAATATTTTTTCTTTCATCCGCTATATATCCGGATAATCCTGAAAGAGCCTGTGTACAGTCTGTGCATGCCATCGGCCTTCTTTGGTGAATGTCGGAATATTTTCCTTTTCCAGAAACCGGGCAATCTCTTCATAGGTTTTTTGCTTTTTACGCATTCTCGTAATGATTTTTTTGACTCGCTGATGGTGGGAATCCTCCGACCTTTTGAATTTTTTCCGGACGGTATTGGGATAAAAATGGAGTCTTATATTTGTTTTTTCCGATGTAATGTGATTGATGAGCCTCACAATAGATTCTGCAATTTTCTGATCGGCATCTATTATTTTATTTTGATTATCAGATAATTTTTTCAGATAATCTTCTATGGAAGGCGTCAGTTCCTGAAGAATTCTTGCCAGCGGCAGACCGGTATTTTCAATTTTTTTCTCTTGTTCCGGATCAGCCTGATCTCTTTGACTCAGCGGCTTTTTTTTTGAATCATTCATAAGAAATCCTTATATTTTATTCACATTATTGACTATGGTAATTATTTTTAAAAAAGCCCATTGTCAAGAGTCAAATTGTCCAATACATATAATATGTTATGAAACTCTGGGCGGTTTTCGGGGGTATTTTTTTTATAAGATGTTTGAAATAATGGTAAAAATTATTGAACAGGGTTTGATGATAATGAATTTTTTCCAGCTTGAACTTCCGCTCTTTTTTCTGTATGCTGTAACCAATCTCATAAAATCAAGTGGCATGAATCAGGGAATAACCTCTGAATCATCTGTTCAATGATCCGTTAGACAGTTTCATCGTTCATACCGCGACTGAAAAAAAACGACAGCCCATTGCCGTATCCGTAAGTTTTTGACGCCTGATTCATTGTTTCGTGATTGAACTCAATCCGGAAATGGTGTTGTAACAATAATCAATTGTTAATGACTATAATCAATTTAGCGATTATGGGGGATGGATGGCAGATCAATTTGTATGGTGGCACGGGAATGATTATACTGTGCTGGACGGTAGCCGGAAGGGTGTTGACCGGCGAATGCGCAGCGAAAGACGCGGTTGCATCGCAAGCGGAATATTTGCCGTAAACGTACTGGAACGGAGACACAATGGGGAAAGACGGCAGATTCCGGACAGGCGGGTGGGAGACAAGGCATCTCCGGCAGATCGGCTGACAGATCTGACACGATCCATTCCCTTTGGAATATTTTTATTGACGATCAGTATGATCATTCTGCTGTCAGGGATTACGATATTCCCGTCGGTCAGTCTGGCTTTTGGGCTGCTCCTTGTCACAGGGGGGGCTTTTTATATTTTCATTCTTTCACGGAAACGATCTCCCTGAAATAATACATCAGTTCTTTTCTCTCCAGGATCAGGGTGTACAGGAGGATCGTATATTGAATTCCGTAAATGGCTGCTTCCAGAGCGAAAAATACAGTTCCATTTTCTGTAAAGAGTAAAAACAGCGACAAAATTGCCGAAACCAGCAGAAAATAATACCGGTACCGGATCTGTTTCTCATGATTGTACAATCGGATCAGGCCGGTGATTTTCAGAAAATAGAAAACCAGAACCGTATTGGCAATGCTCCAGAGTATCCCCTGGATTTTGGTTAAAAGGAAATAGATATCCCGGCTGAAGCCGGAGCCGATCTGGAGCATGATGAGGTCAATCGATTCCATGATCAGGTGGATCTCTTTTTCAGTAAATAATAGGTTTTCAGACCGATAACCGCTACCGCACCTTCAATCAGAAACCAGAACATACCGCAGATTTTGATATAAAACAGATAGATGTTTTTCAGGTTGGTTTTTTCCAGCCCGAAATGATTCAGGATGGAAAAAACCCGGTATTCGTAAAAAAGAAAAAAGGCTGCCGACCAAACCACAAGAAGGGGAACCCCATACCGTGTCCAGGGGTTCATTATTCCGGATGGTTCAGATGGAATCCGGCCCGGATGCATCGAATTTTTCAGAATCATATAGGCATGGAGGGAGTAAAACATAATACTTCCTTCCAGCACAACCCACAGGGTACAGAAAAGATTCCATAAGGCATATCGATAAAAATAGAGGTTGATTTTACGGGTAAAATCAAGATATCCGGAAAAGAATCTTTCGCCCTGGAAGGATACCAGAAAGAGAAGAATAAAGATGACACTGAGAAAAATGGTTAATCCCAGGTACCTTTCTTTTTTCTCTTCAACAAATGCAATTCCCTGCCGGATGAAAATCAGGATCAACATTTCTGCAAATACCCAGAAAAGACCCATTGATTTTATGAAATATGAGTGCATCCAATATTTATTGAAAGACTAATAATCTCGTCCGCCGCCGCGTCCGCCTCTATCACCGCCTTGTCCGCTGCGTCCGCCGCCTTGCCCACCTTGTCCGCCACGCCCGGCACCGCCGCCGCGTCCGCCTCTATCGCCGCCTTGTCCACCGCGTCCGCCGCCGCGTCCGCCTCTGCCGCCACCATTTTCGGTTTGAGGACGGGCTTCATTCACTTTAAGCGTTCGTCCTTTGTGTTCCTGACCATTGAGCGCATCGATTGCAGCCTGACCTTCGGTTTGGGATTCCATCTCCACAAATCCGAATCCTTTGGATTGTCCGCTATGCTTGTCTTTGATAATGGCTGTTGATTCAACCTTCCCGAATTGTGCTAAAAGCTCCTGCAAGTCCGCTTCAGTGATAGTGTATGGCAGATTGCCGACATAAATTTTCATTCAAATCTCCTTTTGTGTGGTACTGCATGGTTGATATTTCTTTCTTGCATTTTTTACGGTCAGAGTAAAACAGTTTTTCGTCTGAGCGTAAAATATTCATCAGATACCGGCACGAATCAACGCCAGAAAATCCGTAAATTTTTTTGTATGAAGAACCCGGTCGGACATGCGCGGATCACGGAAAAATTTTGCGATTTCAGAGGCAATTTCCAGTTGCGCACCAGGATCTTCGGTTGGCGTTAAAACCAGGAAAATCACATTTGCCGGCTTGCCGTCCGGAGCATCAAAATCGATCCCGGATTCCGAGATACCGACCACTGCGATAGAGTCCTTCAGCCCCCTGATACGGGCATGTGGGAGCGCCACTCCATTGCCGATGCCGGTGCTGAGCGCTTCTTCACGCGCCCAGACGGTTTTTTCCACGGTTTCAGCATCCAGACCTTCCTGATCCGTGCATGCCGCTGCTATCATTTCATGAATGGCCTCGCGACGGGAGGTAGCTTTCATGCCCAGCAGAAAAAGTTTCGGGGATATGATATTCCGCAGTCTCCATTTTTTTTCAGCACGGAGAATCAGTCGAATACACGGACCGCTTATCATCGACGTGACAATCGCCATAATAATCAAGGCGACAAACAGATTCTGACGGATGATACCCGCTTCCAGGGCGATCATGCCCACAATGATCCCCATAGCACCTACGGAAACCATTGCAAAACCAACTGCCCAGGCTTCCCGGGTGGGCATTCCTCCCCATCGGGCGCCTATTGCGCCACCAGCAAGTTTGCATACGCATGTAATCAATAGTACCGTCAAAACCAAAGGAAAGTCGAAGTGGGTCAGGAAGTTCACTTTAAGACCGATGCTCGCAAAAAACACCGGAGCAAAAATGAACGAAACAAACTTATCAATGA
>CAMBQS010000175.1 GCA_945870015.1 Desulfocicer vacuolatum DSM 3385 | reverse complement strand
ATGGGAATCGTCAGAGTATGGAACAAAAATTTATCGATACCCTTGATCTGAGTGATTATGTCATCATTGATTTCAAAAACGATAAAGGAAAAGATGTAAATCTTTATGTGGCTTATTATGAAAGCCAGAGCAAGGGGGAATCGATCCATTCACCGGAAACCTGCCTGCCGGGAAGCGGTTGGATATTCAAAGATGCTGGGAAAGTGAACATCCCTGTAGACATGAATAAAAAGGAAATGCCTGTCAATAGATCCATTATGGAGAAGTCCGGTTACCGGCAGCTTGTTTACTACTGGTTTCCGCAACGGGGACGGATTCTTACAAATGCTTATGAGTTGAAGCTGTATACTTTCTGGGATGCACTGACCCGGCAGAGGACAGATGGAGCGCTTGTCCGGGTGATCACTTTGGTGTATCCGGATGAGAATGTTGAAGATGCGGAAACAAGAATGCAGGGGTTTGTGAAGGATATTGTACCTGTGTTGAAGGAGTTTATTCCGGGGGGATGAGTGGTGTTGACGACACCCCCCTTCGCCCCCCTCAAGGGGGGAATTGATTGCTGTGGCCCATTCTCAAGGGGATTTTCCTTGGGTTTCAAACGGAATAAGCAGATTCCGAAAGCGAATATCAATTTAAAATGATCTATTTATCCACACTTTTGATTTCAATGTTTATCACCATTGCCCTGATTCCCATGCTGCGCAGTATGGCGATCAGTAAGATCATTGTCGATACCCCGAACGAAAGGAAGGTTCATCAGTCTCCTATTCCCAAAACCGGCGGGATTGCTATGGCACTTGGGATATTGGTTCCGGTACTTCTCTGGGTTCCGGGTGATGATTTTATCCGGCCGGTTTTGATCGGAGCTTTTGTGCTTACGGTTTTTGGCCTGATTGATGATATCCGGGAGCTTGGATACAAGGCCAAGCTGCTGGGTCAGATTCTGGCAGCGCTGATTGCGGTGCTGTATGGTGGAATATCATTCTCCTTCTTTGATAATATCTTTCCTGACAGCTTATTCTGCGCTCAGTGTCTGACCATCCTGTTGACCCTTTTCATCATCGTTGGTGTAACCAATGCCATCAACCTGTCTGATGGACTGGACGGTCTTGCCGGTGGAATCACCATGCTGAGCTTTATCTGTATTGCCTATCTGGGATTCTGCTCTGAAAATAATTCGATCGCCCTGGTATCGATTGCAGTCATCGGAGCCATTTTCGGTTTTCTTCGTTTCAATACCCATCCGGCAACCGTCTTTATGGGAGACACCGGTAGTCAGGTTCTGGGATACCTCTCCATCACCACTGCCCTTCACCTGACCCAGGGAGAGACTCCTTTTAGTTCACTGCTTCCACTGATCCTGCTCGGATTTCCAATTCTCGACACCCTGACAGTCATGATCGAGCGGATTGCAAATGGAAAATCTCCTTTTGTTGCCGACAAAAATCATTTCCACCATAAACTCATGCGCCTTGGCTGTTTTCATTCAGAGTCTGTATTCATTATCTATGTGCTTCAGGCTTTTCTCGTTACATCGGCGTTTATTTTCAGATTTTACTCCAATTGTTTTCTGCTGATCTACTATGTTGTCTTCTCCAGTCTGATCATCACCGGTTTTATTATGGCAGAGAGAACCGGCTGGAAACTGAAAAGATATGACCTGATCGAACATGTAATCAAAAACAAATTGAAACGACTGCGTGAAAAAAACTACCATATCAAGCTTCCCTTCCTTTCCGTGAAGACCGGTTTGCCGATTCTCCTGATTTTTACCTGTTTTCTTCCTAACGATATTCCGGCCTATTTTTCTTTAATCGGAATGGCCATGGCCGTGCTTCTTTCTGTTATCGCCTTATATCTGAACCAATGGCTGGGAGGGATGATCCGCCTGTCCCTTTTTATGACCATACCCTTATTGGTCTATCTTGGTGAAAAAAATACAGTTACCTGGCTGAACACAAATCTTGAAATTATATATAATCTCTGTTTTGGAATGATAGCGGTATTTGTCATTTTTATTTTGAAATTCACAAGACGAAAGGGAGGTTTTAAAACCACGCCGACAGACTTCATCATTCTGTTCATTGCGCTGGTTCTTCCGAATCTTCCGGATATCCAGATCAGGAGCTACCAGATAGGAATGCTGACGACCCGGATCATTGTCTTTTTTTTCAGTTTTGAGGTGCTGATCGGGGAATTGAGAAAAAAATATTCAACACTTGCCTTTTTTACGGTTTTTGTTCTTCTGATATTATCCGTCAGGGGGCTATACACACTTTGAGAAAATTTAGGAGGAAAATCTACATGATTAAACGTTATTATCCGCTGATTCTTTTGACATTGGTGTCCATGCTGATGTTTGCCTGCGGCGGACCGGAAGAGAAAAAAAAGGAATTTTTCGAAAAAGGAAAAGCCCTTTATGAGAAGGAAGATTATGTCAAGGCCCGGCTGGAACTGAAAAACGCCATACAGATCGATCCGAAATTTGCAGATGCCTACTACATGCTAGGAATGGTGGAGCTAAAATCCAAGAATCCGAAAAATGCATACGGCTTCCTGAACAAGGCTGTTGATCTGGATCCCAAACATCTGGATGCACAGATTCAGATCGGCAGACTGCTTCTGGCAGCGAATGCGATTGACAAGGCCCGTGAAAAGGTCGAATGGATACTGAAAACAGAACCGGATAACCTGGAAGGACTTTTTTTACAAGGATTGCTCCTTCTCTCCGAGAAAAAGATTGATGAAGCCAAAAGTCTGTTTCTGGGACTTCTGGAAAAAAAGATGACCAAACCGGAACTCTATATTGTCCTGTCATCGATCTATCTGCAGGAAAACAATAAAGAAGAGGCTGAGAATCTCCTGTCTATAGGACTTACGGCAAATCCAGATTCCATCTCCCTTCATGCCATTATCGTCCGCTATTACTTTCAGGAAAAAAAGTATGACAAGGCCATGGAGTTGCAGAAAAAAATAATCGCCCTTGAGCCGGAAAAATCCGACCATCAATTCACGCTTGCTTCGATTCTCTGGGAAGCGGATCAAAAAAAAGAGGCGGATGATCTGATCCTGAAACTGCTGTCATCTGACCCGCCAGTTGAGGAAAACTATATCAAAGCTGCCCGTTTTTCCGTGGGCAGGAAGAAACCGGAAGCTGTGGAAGAGATGATTCAGAACGGAATCAATCGGCTGCCCAAAAGCTTCAAGCTCCATATGATGCTGAGTGAACTGTATGTCAATAAAAAGGATCCGGACAGGGCCATCAATCTGCTCAAAAAATGTCTCACGTTTGAACAAGATCCTGCCCATCCGGAAATTCTCAAGACTCAAAATGCCCTGGCAAATCTTTATATGATGAAAGGTGACATTGAAAAAGCAGATCAATTTGCTATCAGCGTACTGAAAGAAAACCCCAAAGACATTGATGCACACTTTACCAAAGGGAAAATCTATCTGAGCAAAAACCAGGGAGGGAATGCCATTCCCGAATTCCGGGCCATCGTAACCGAGCAGCCGGATCTGATCCAGGGATATCTTCTTCTTGCTCAGGCGCATGCGATGAATGAAGAAATCGAGCTTGCAGTCGATACCCTGAAAAATGCCCTTAAAATAGATCCAAGATCAAAAGAGGCTTTAACCGGTCTTGCCCGTCTCCATGTAATGAAAAAAGATCTCAACGAGGCAGAAGCTGTCTGGAAAAAACTGGCCGAGTATTACCCGAATGATTCGAAAATTCAGGCTGGTTACGGAGATCTGCTGCTGGCAAACCATAAAGTGACCGAAGCGGAAAAAACCTATATGGCCATCCATGGAACTGCCCAGGACAATCTATTGGGGAAAATAAAACTTTCCCGGCTATATGCTTCCCAGAAAAAATGGGATTCAGCGATTGCTATCCTGGAAAAAGGCCTGGAAGAAAACCCGGAATCTCCCATTGCGCTTTCAACCCTTGTGCAGATGTGCATGAACGCAGGCAGACAGGAAAAGGCTTTGGATGTCTGCAACCAGCAGATTCAAAAAAAGCCGGTAGATGCAACAGCACACTATCTGCTGGGCAAAATTTACGCGACAAAGAAAAACTACCCTTCATCCGAGTCTGCATTTAAAAAAGCGATTGAACTTCAGCCGGAATGGATTACCCCCCATAATGCTTTGGCGGAACTCTATATTATGCAAGGGAAGAAAGAGCAGGCGGTTTCCAGCCTGGAAGCCTCTGTCCATCAGAATCCCAAAAACAGGGCGGCAATTTTATCCCTTGGAAGCCTGTATGAACGAGACAAAGAAGTCAAAAAGGCTGTGGCGCTTTATGAAGCCGCCGTTAAAAACAGCCCCGATTTCTGGGCTGCATACAACAACCTGGCGTTTCTTTTGTCTGAATTTGCAGAATCAAATAAGGACCTGAAAAAAGCTCTTAATTATGCAGAAATTGCAAACAATCTGAAACCGCAGGAATCCTTGATCATGGACACCCTGGGTTGGATCCATTACAAGATGGGAGATCTTGACAAAGCCCAGAGCTTTGTTGAAAAGTCACTTGCAAAAGAACCGGAATCCTCTGTCATCAACTATCACATGGGAATGATCCATTATAAAAAAGGAAAAAATGATGAGGCCTTGAAAAATCTGGAAAAAGCAGTTACAGGTGAACAGGTTTATCATGGGAAAAATGAAGCAGAGCAGACATATAAAAAACTGAAAGGTTGATGATTCAGCCCTATCATACTTGAAAGAGGAATCAGACGATGAAGCAACCGATCAAAACCATTTTTTTTCTGATGTGGATCTCATGGATCATGTTTCCCGCGGGAGCGCGTGCAGTGGCTGAAAATCCTGCCGGCTCCGGGAAAACGGCTGATCCGGAATATGTCATCGGCCATGGCGATATTCTCAATATCGATGTATGGAAAGATGAGGCCCTGGCCAAACAGGTAACCGTGCTCCCGGACGGCAGAATCGCATTCCCGCTGATCGGTGAGATTACAGCCGGTGGTAAAACCGTTGCACAATTAAGGAAAGAAATTGAAGCTGGATTAAAACGGTTCGTGCCGGATCCGATACTCAATGTTGAAGTTGGACAGGTCAACAGCATGATGATTTATGTCATCGGGAAGGTCAACCATCCAGGCCGGTTTGTACTGAACACCAATATCGATATTCTGCAGGCATTGGCCATGGCCGGCGGATTGAACCCTTTTGCAAAACAGGACAGTATCAAGGTATTCCGTAAAAACAATCAAGAAACCAGTATGTATCCTTTTAATTATGATGAGGTTTCCGAAGGGAAACAGCTTTCACAGAATATTCTGCTGAAACGGGGCGATGTGATTGTTGTTCCATAATCCAATGATCCATACGATTATAATCATCCTGTTCTGTCTGGTCTCTGCTTTTTTCCGCCCGGACAGGGCTTGTTGCAGTGAAATGAAACTGATTCCTTCTGTTCATCTTCGACAGGAATATATTGACAACCTGTTCACGACCCAGAATGACATCGAGGATGATTTCATCTCGACCGCTTCGCCGGGACTGACCTTAAAACAGCAGTCCGAGCGTCTGCAACTGAATCTGAACAGTCACCTTGACAGAAGCTGGTATAAAAATAATAATGAACTGAATGGATATGACCAGGCTGCTTCCGGTGTTCTTTCTTATGCAGCAACAGAGAGATTGGATCTGTCAGCAGAGACCTCCTATTCCCGTGATTCGAGGCCGGACAGGGATCTGGATGAGACCGGGCTGATCCTGGATACAACCAGGCGTGACCGGTACGATGGCGGTATTTCCGGAAGTTATTTGATTTCCGAAAAAACATCCGCTTCGCTTTCCTCCTCCTTTCACCAGGATGATTATGAAACAACAGGAAATGAAAACAATGATTATAAATCCAGTGCAGCCAATATGGGAATTTTTCATCAGCCGGCCTGGTTGAATCAATTGCCAACCATATTCTGTAATGTTCAATATTCCCGGTATGAGTATGAAACCTCCACCGTTGACTACTACTCGGTTTCAACCGGCGCTGAAAGTGATGTAACCGAAACATTCAATATCCGGTTTGATATCGGGGCAAGATATACGGTCTCGGAGTTTCAGACCTCAAAATGGATTCTTTCCAATCCTCCCTATGGTTATGAACTTGCAGTTGTTGAAGAAACAAACAGCAGCAAGGGCGGCATCGGGCAGGTAAGCCTCAATTATCATGGTGAATTTATTCATTGTACAACAAGTATCTCACATGATATACAACCGGCCAGCGGAAGAGCGGGAAGCTCTGAAAGAACATCAACGGCACTGATAATCGGTAAACGTTTTTCCGAAGAGTTGAATGGCAGTCTGGATGGAAGCTATTATGTAAACAATGCAGATAAAGACGAATTTTCTTCTGCTGAAATTGATGAAAAAGCATTTCAATTATCTGTCAGGTCCCGCTACACTTTTTCGCCATTTGTGTATCTGGAGGCAGGCCATTCTTTCACGCGAATAATGGATGAAGCAGCAGACACGGAAGCAGATCGGAATCTTACTTTTATCAACTATGTTCATGGTTTTGAAATGAACTGAACACACAGTCTTTCATTACCGGCAGGGAGATTACATGGACGAACAGACAATATCACCTCATGATATTATGACCATTATCAAACGGAGAAAATGGAACCTTCTTCTCCCTTTGGTTCTGGTTTTTACCATCACGACAGCCATCGCTTTCCTGATTCCTTCCTACTATAAATCTGAATCAACCATACTGATTGAAAATCAGGAAATTCCTTCCGATTTTGTCATGGCCACGGTGACCAGCTTTGCAGAGCAACGTTTGCAGATGATCAATCAAAGAGTCATGAGTACGAAAAAACTCATTGAACTGATTGATCAGTTCAACCTTTATGCGGATTTGCGGGAAAAATGGACGGTCGAAGAGATTATGGAAAAGATGAGAGAAGATATCCAGATGGAGACGATCAGCACAGAGGTGATTGACCGGAGGACCGGCAGGCCTACGACAGCAACGATCGCTTTTACACTTTCCTATTTGGGGGAAAATCCTGAAACCGTCCAGAAAGTGACCGATACGCTGACTTCCTTTTTCTTAAAAGAAA
>CAMBQS010000174.1 GCA_945870015.1 Desulfocicer vacuolatum DSM 3385 | reverse complement strand
CGGATGGTGATGGCCATATCCATGTTTCCGTTAAATGAGATATATCCGACCGCACCGCCATATGTGCCTCTCGGTTCTTTCTCCAATTCTGCGATGATTTCCATTGCTCTGATTTTGGGTGCTCCGGAAAGGGTTCCGGCCGGGAAGGTGGCTGCCAGCAATTCCCATGCATCGCACTCGGGTTTCAGATCGCAGTGGATATTGGAAACCAGATGCATCACATGGGAATACCGCTCCACGACCATCAGGTCGGTGACCTGTACGGTTCCGATTTCAGCGATCCGTCCCAGATCGTTTCTTCCCAGATCAACCAGCATTAGATGCTCGGCACGCTCCTTTTCATCTTTTAACAGCTCATCGGCCAGCGCTCTGTCTTCCTGTTCATTCCTTCCTCTGGGGCGGGTTCCGGCGATGGGTCTGAGGGTCGCTATTCCGTTTTCAAGCCTTACCATGGTTTCAGGAGATGAGCCGACAAGGGCGATATTGCCAAGATCCATGAAATACATATAAGGAGAAGGATTGACATACCGCTGTGCCCGATACAGACTCCACAAATCCGGAGGGGGATCGCAGAGAAAGGGTTGTGAAATGACCGCCTGGATAATATCACCGGCTTTGATGTATTGTTTGGTTTTTTCCACATGGGCGCGAAACTGTTCCTCCTCAATCATGGGTGTAAGATGATACCGGTTTTCCTGCTGTTCAACCTTATTTTCACGGATCGGGCTTTTCATGATGGAGAGCATGCGGTTGATCCGCTGGAAAGCCTGGTCATATGCCTGATCCGGAGATCCTGCTTCGTCCTCTGTAAAGGTGATGACCATGGCCTTGAGGGTATTCTGGATGTTATCGAAAATAATGACTTCATCCGGGATAATAAAATGCGCCAGTGGTTTGTTTTCCGGCCATTGGTTCGGGATTTTTTCAAAAAAAGAAACCATTTCATACGTGAGATAACCGACCATTCCTCCCCAGAATCTAGGTAAATCATCGATGATGGCGGGGGTATAGGATTTCATGAGATTCCGTAACACGGAAAGCGGATTTCCATGATGAAGGATTTCTTCCCGGGCATTGCCTTGAAGAATTTCAACATGATCCGAAAAGATCCGGATATGGGACCGGGCTGATGTCCCCAGAAAACTATACCGGCCCCAACGCTCTCCTCCCTCAACGCTTTCCAGCAGAAAGACCGGACTCTTTCCATGGAATTTATTCAAAAGGGAAACCGGCGTTTCCGTGTCGGCCAATATCTCCGTGCAGACTGGAATCACATTGTACTGGGTTGATAATTGGCAATATGTTTTTTTATCTGGAAATTGTTTCAGCAGCATGATCAACTCCTCCATAAATTAAAAAAGGGGCCGTGGTTTTTTCCACGGCCCCTGAAAATAAAAAACCGTGGCATTTCTTGGAAGCGCTCACGGTTTTGAATCTTTACTTTATCGTATTTCTCTCAGACTGGTATCGTCCCGCAGGCAAGCTTCCTGAAGCAGATACGCCACCACCAGTGAAAACAGGTTACAATTATGTTTGGGTTATATTTCATACTATACAAATGCCTTTTTTCTTCGTATTGTAAATAATTACCTTCTGGCAGGAACATCTGTCAAGTCTTTTTTTAAATAGGTTTCAAACACATGAGAATTATGGTAATAGTGGGTCAGGATAAAATTTCGATCGTCAGAGGCATCCCTCTATCATCATAACAGATCACTTATATTAAAAAATTTTTATCAGGTTGGATACGACAATGACAGACAGGAACAGTCAGATGCCTTTTTTACAGCATGTTCAGAATCTGCTTGCCGGTCTGGGTAGGCGCCCTACAGAATGGATTCGTGAGCTGGGAGCGGTGGCAATTTTTTTTATCAATGGCCTGATTTTTATTTTTTCCTATCCGTTTCAGATCCGGAAAATAGTCGACCAGATTCATTTTATCGGGGCCAAATCGCTGTTTGTGATCACGCTGACGGGAGCCTTCACAGGCATGGTTCTGGGATTGCAGGGGTATTATACCCTGGTCAAGTTCGGCTCGGAAGGGCTTCTGGGCGTTGTGGTTTCCTTGACCCTGATTCGTGAGCTTGGACCGGTTTTTACGGCAATCATGATTGTCGGCAGGGCAGGGTCGGCAATGGCGGCTGAAATCGGTATCATGAGAATATCCGAGCAGGTGGATGCACTGCAAACCATGGATATCAATCCCATCCGTTTTATTGTCAGCCCCAAGGTCGCGGCGGCCATTATCAGTTTTCCTTTGCTGACGGCGGTTTTTGATGTTGTCGGTATTTATGGGGGATACCTGACCGGTTGCGTACTTCTAGGGATCAATCCAGGCGCTTATTTTTCAAGGATTGAACTGAATGTCATGATGGATGACATCATGGGCGGGTTTATCAAATCCATTGCGTTTGCAGTTGTGGTTGTGACCATTTGCTGCTATCAGGGATATTTTGTTCATATGCGGGAAGAGGGTTTTGGCGCAAGAGGGGTCAGCCTGGCCACGACATCCGCGGTCGTGATTTCCAGTGTGCTGATTCTTGTTGTGGATTATGTATTGACCTCATTTTTATTGTAAGGAATCATGGCGACTCCACTGATACAGTTTGAGAAGGTTGAAAAAACCTTTGGATCCAACCGGATTTTAAAGCAGTTGGATTTACAGATTTTCCAGGGTGAGATTACGGCCATCATCGGGAAAAGCGGTATGGGAAAGAGCGTTCTGCTCCGGCATATCATCGGGCTTTTACGGCCGGATTCCGGCAGGGTATTGTTCCAGGGCCGTCCTTTGCTGAAGATGAAACGGGAGGAACAGCGCGTATTCAGGGAAAAGGTAAGTTATGTTTTTCAGGGGAATGCATTGTTTGATTCCATGACGGTGTATGAAAATGTCGCCATGCCCCTTGCGGAGAGAACCCGATTGTCCAAAAATGAGATTCACGATAAAGTCCGGGAAAAGCTGGAACAGCTTGAGCTTTTTAAAGTGGATGATCAATATCCGTCACAGATTTCAGGCGGCATGAAAAAACGGGTTGCCCTGGCCAGGGCATTGGTAACGGACCCTGAGATTATTTTGTTTGATGAACCCACCACCGGTCTGGATCCGATCCGTAAACATGCTGTTCATCATATGATATCCGACTATCAGAAACGATTTGGATTTACCGGTATTATCGTGAGTCATGCCATTCCGGATATCTTTACCATTGCCCAGCGGATCCTGATGCTGGATGAAGGAAATATTATTTTTGACGGCACGCCCGTGGAAATTCAAAAAGCGAAGAACTCAACAGTACAGGAATTTATCAAGGGGCTGAAAAGCGGTTTTGATCATGTAAACGGGATGGCGCTTCAGCAGACCCAGGGTGAAAAACGGTTTCATGAGGAGATGGATCGGCTTGAGCGGTACAATATTCCATTTTCCATTATCATGCTGACCATTGAGAATATGGACGAGATCAGTCTTCGTATCGGGCATATGGCAGCCCAGACAATAATGAAAGATTTTTCCAACCATGTTCAGAAACATCTCCGGATTATTGACTCCTGTTCCCGGTTTGAGCTGAGCAAACTGATGGTCATTCTTTCCGGCAGCGATCTGGAAAGGGCAAAGATTGTCTGCACCAGGCTTTCTATTGAACTGAGCAGAGTTGAGATCGCCGGGGATCATCCTTATCCTGATTTCTGTTTTTCCATCTCAGCCGGATTTATTGGAGTCCGGAAGGGGGATCAACTTGCAGACCTGATTGCGCGTGCGGAGCAAAAGCAGGATATGCGATATGAGTTCCGGGTCTGTTAGCAGATCCTGTCTGACCGGAATCAAGGAATTCCAGGTGAATACGATAGAATTGGCCTGTATTTTTAATAAAATTCAAGAAAGTTCCGTTGTCCCTTTCCGTCAAGGAAAGGGATAAGGATTTCCGTTGTGGAGGAAATATGAAAAAAACTACAGTTGAAATTTCGGTTGGTTTGTTTGTCCTGGCCGGAATCATCTGCGTGGGGTATCTGGCCATTAAGCTTGGAAAAATGGAGATTATCGGAGAAAATACCTATACACTGTATGGTCAATTTGAATCGGTTACCGGTTTGACAAGAGGAGCCAGTGTTGAAATTGCAGGTGTCCAGGTGGGACAGGTTTCAGATATTCATCTTGATCATGAGTCCCAGGAAGCGGTTGTGACCATGAAAATCGAAAAACAGGTCGAGCTGGGCGATGATGTGATTGCCTCTTTAAAGACAGCCGGATTGATCGGGGATAAATTCATCAAACTCACCCCGGGTGCTTCAGATGTGGTTCTGAAGGATGGAGACAGCATAACGGAGACAGAATCGGGTGTGGATATTGAAGAGTTGATCAGCAAATATGTGTTTGGAGGGGTCTGATAGAACAGCCTGAAACAGTAAGGAATGAATTGATGGAGGTATTATGAAACGTGCGACCTGGTTGATTTTTTTTCTTGTTTTTTTTATCCATGTTTCCCCATTGTTTGCAGCAGAACCTATGGAAGACCTCAGGGGACCGGTTGAACAGGTGGTTCAGATCCTGCAAGATCCAAAATACAAGGACAAGACGCAAAGCGAGGTCCAGCGGATTGAGATCATGGCCGTGATCCGGAAGATTTTTGATTTCGAGGAGATTTCGAAACGAACCATCGCCCGTCAATGGAAGAAGTTTACGAAAGAACAGCAGCAGGAGTTTCAGGATACATTCGCCGATTTTCTGGGTTATACCTATTATCAGAAAGTCAGAGATGCCTATCAGGGAGAGAAGGTAGTCTTTTTATCACAGGAACAGCTAAAGAACGGCAAAGCAGTTGTGAAAACCAATATCCCAAGGCAGAATGATGCAATTCCTCTGGATTATAAAATGGTAAACAGTAAGAGCGGCTGGCGTATTTATGATGTTGTGATCGAGGGTGTAAGTCTGGTGAATAATTACCGGACCCAATTCAGTAAAATACTGAACAAGGAAACCCCGGAACAGCTCATCGCCCGGTTGAAAAAGAAAATATCGGAACAGAAAAAGCAGGACGCTTCATCTTGATTCATGATTTCCATAAGACAGGAATGAAAAGGATATTCCCATTCTTTTTAATGGTGTGCATTGGATTCTTCAGTGAATTGAACACCTCCTTTGCGCAGCCGGATTCTCCATCGAAACCGGCTGCCCATCCTTCTTCGGTTCAGAACCGTTCGGAATTTATCGATGATACGGTAAATGTTATTGCTGACAGTGACAACATGGCCGATGATGATGAAGAGGTTGAAGATGATTATCCGGAAGAGGATGAGGTAGCAGTCGAAATACCGGACCCGCTGGAGCCCTGGAACATGTTGATGTACCAGTTTAACGACAGGCTGTACTTCTGGGTATTGAAACCAGTCAGCCAGGGGTATGGTTATGTGGTACCGGTTGTGATTCGTAAAGGTATATCGAATTTTTTCGCAAATCTTGAATCTCCGCTTCAGTTTATCAACTGTCTTCTTCAGGGCAAGGGTAGTGAAGCAGAAGCAACCTTTGCCCGGTTTCTGGTCAACACTACCATTGGATTTCTGGGGTTTGGTGATCCAGCCGGTGATTTTCCAAAATTAAAAAAAACAGATGAGGATCTCGGACAGACGTTCGGATACTGGGGGATTGGCACTGGATGGTATCTTACCCTGCCGGTACTCGGCCCTTCCACAATTCGTGATTCAGCAGGAATAGCCGGGGATATTTTTTTGAAACCTACCTATTATATTCATGCAATCGAGCTGTCCATAGGACTTCAGACACTTGAAACCATTAATACGACATCTTTTCGAATCGGGGATTATGAGACGATAAAGGATGCGGCTTTGGACCCCTACGAGGCCATACGGGACGGATATCTTCAACTGAGAAAAAACAAGGTGGCGCATTAAACCATGAAAGCGGTGATTCTCTCCACGGGTGATGAAATACTGACCGGCGCCATTGTTGACAGCAATGCAGCTTATATTGCAGGCAAACTGGTTGAAGCGGGAATTTTTGTATACCGGAAGTATTGTGTCGGGGATAATCTGGATGATCTCATCGAAGTTCTTACAGACATCGGAACCCGGTCGGACATTGCAATTGTCACAGGCGGGTTGGGACCAACAGAAGATGATCTTACCGCAGAAGCGGTTGCCGGCGCTGCCGGTGTTCCGCTGATATTCAGTGAAGAAGCAGATCAATCCATAAAGGCTTATTTTCGAAAACGGAACCGGCCGGAGCATCTTGCAGATCAAAAACAGGCCATGCTGCCGGATGGGTCGGTATGTTTGCCGAATCCAGTGGGAACCGCTCCGGGTTTTGTTACAAAAGTCGGCAAATGCCATCTGTTTTGCATACCCGGTGTTCCATCAGAAATGCGGTATCTGATGTCCCATGCTGTATTGCCGGAGATAAAAAAGAGGTTTGAACAGGAAGAACTGGTTTTCCGGATTAAAAAAATGTCGTTATTCGGGTTGCCCGAATCGGTTGTCGGAGAGAGGCTTGGCGGGTTGTCCTCCCAATTTCCTGAAGTCAGACTCGGACTCAGGGCTCATTTCCCGATGATTCAGATCCGTCTTTACGCAAACGGAAGCCAGGATGCCGGAATCCGTGAACAGATTGAAAAAGCCGGTGCCTGGGTGATGGAGAGGCTTGGGCAATGGATTTTTTCCGAAGCAGGTCTTTCCATGGAAGAGGAGATCGGCAGACTGCTGATCCATAAGAAGGCGACCCTGAGTGTCGCGGAGAGCTGCACCGGAGGGCTGATTTCCCATATGCTGACCAATATTCCAGGCAGTT
This sequence comes from Desulfocicer vacuolatum DSM 3385, assembly GCA_945870015.1. Taxonomy (GTDB): domain Bacteria; phylum Desulfobacterota; class Desulfobacteria; order Desulfobacterales; family SURF-7; genus QZKS01. The sequence goes on along the minus strand of CAMBQS010000174.1, from coordinate 308 downwards.
CAGCGTATTTTATGTTTTCTGGCGTTACCTATTCAAACCAGGCAAAGATTCAGGTTCTGGATGTTTCCAGGGATTCCCTGGATTCTTATGGAGCAGTCAGCGAACAGATTGTCCGTGAAATGGCCAAAGGGGTCCGGGATGTTTCCGGAACGACCTATGGGCTGGCAACCAGTGGAATAGCAGGCCCGGATGGAGGAACCCTGGAAAAGCCAACAGGAACCATCTGCATCGGTATTGCCACTCCGGATAAGCTTTATGCAAAAAGGCTTCAACTTTCTTTTGAGGATCGCATAAAAAATAAAACCATT
>CAMBQS010000173.1 GCA_945870015.1 Desulfocicer vacuolatum DSM 3385 | reverse complement strand
TCTTCTTCCTCCTCACGGGACAAACTGGAAAAAACCATGATGATGGTTGTCAGCGAACTCACCGGATATCCGGTGGACATGCTTGAACCTGCTATGGATATTGAGGCGGATCTTGGCATCGATTCCATCAAACGGGTGGAGATCCTCTCTTCCTTTGAAGAAAAAATGCCCGGACTTCCGCCCATTTCAAATGAGATCATGGGTGAACTCAAAACACTCGGACAGATCATTGATTATCTGGTTGAATTATCCGGAACCACTTCCCTTCCTTCTGCTTCCGTTATGGTTGAAAAATCTTCTTCCACCTCACGGGACAAACTGGAAAAAACCATGATGCAGGTTGTCAGCGAGCTCACCGGATATCCGGTGGACATGCTTGAACCTGCCATGGATATCGAGGCGGATCTTGGCATCGACTCCATCAAACGGGTAGAAATCCTTTCTTCCTTTGAAGAAAAAATGCCCGGACTTCCGCCCATTTCAAATGAGATTATGGGTGAACTTAAAACACTCGGACAGATCATCGATTATCTGGTTGAATTATCCGGAACCACTTCCCTTCCGTCTACTTCCATTACGGTTGAAAAATCTTCTTCCTCCTCACGGGACAAACTGGAAAAAACCATGATGATGGTTGTCAGCGAACTCACCGGATATCCGGTGGACATGCTTGAACCAGCCATGGATATTGAGGCGGATCTTGGCATCGATTCCATCAAACGGGTGGAAATCCTCTCTTCCTTTGAAGAAGAAATGCCCGGTTTTCCACCTATTTCAAACGAAATCATGGGTGAACTCAAAACTCTCGGACAGATCATCGATTATCTGGCAACACTTTCGGGTTTATCCGATGCAGAAGATACGACTGGAGGTTCGGACGGAAAACAGGAATTTCAGGATGTTTCCTATACCTATCCACTGGAACCGGCAAAAGTGCCTGAAGAAATCGTTGAAGAGGTTGAACGTCAGATCGTTTCCGTTGTAGAGAAACCCTTTCAAACAAACAATCCGATCACAATTCCACAAGACAGGATTGTGTATATTCTGGATGATCTGACCGGCCTAGGGAAAAAAATTTCCACTGTTCTGGAAAGCAGAAAATTCAAAACCTCATTGATTTCCGGAAACCTGTTTGCCGACCGGGAGTACCTGCAAAAAAATCTTATTCATGCAGGCGGGTTGATCATTATTCCGGATGTTGACCTTCTTACCGACCGGTTCAATAAAAAAAACATATGGAATGAAAAGGACGAACTGTTTTTAAAAAATTCTTTTGTTGCAGCAAATCTGACATCCAGCAGCCTGATCGAGTCTGCATCTGAAAAAGGCGGATTGTTTGCCACCATCACACGGCTGGATGGAACATTCGGTTTTTCAGGGCACGGCGTTCTCCATCCCCTGCAGGGAGGTCTTGCAGGCCTGGCCAAAACCGCTGCCATTGAATGGGAAAATGTTTGCTGTCATGCAATCGATATCTCACCTGCCTGGAAGGATATCGATGCAATTGCCCTGTCGGTCTGCAATGAAATTTTACAGAAAGGGCCTGTGGAGGTCGGTCTTTCGGAAACCAGCCGAATTGTTCTTGAACTGACACCCACTCCTTCTCCGGAAGGGAAAATTCTGCTGGATGAAAAAGATGTTGTGATTGTAACCGGTGGTGCAAGAGGAGTAACAGCAGCCTGTACCTATGCACTTGCAAAACATGCAAAACCGACAATCATCCTGATGGGACGATCCGATCTTCCTGCTCCTGAGCCGGACTGGCTGGAATCCCTGAAAGATGAGTCATCCATGAAAAAAGCCATTCTCCAATATGAATTTTCAGGGCAAAAAGTGACTCCGGTTCAAGTGGACAAGGTTTTTAGAAAATACATGGCTGGTAGAGAAATCACAAAAAACTTTTCCCGACTAAGAGAAACCGGAGCAGTCGTCGAGTATATTCCTGTGGATGTCCGGGATATCGGGGCTGTAAGTTCCATCCTGGAAGATATCCGTACAAATTACGGCCCGATCCGTGGAATTATCCATGGTGCGGGTATTCTGGAAGACAGATTCATCAAGGATAAAACCCTGGATCAGTTCAGCAGAGTCTTTGATACAAAAGTAAAAGGCCTGAATGTTCTGATGGAAGCTACGGCAAAGGATAAGCTGAAATATATTGTGCTTTTTTCTTCCGTTGCCGCCAGAATGGGAAATAAGGGTCAGGTTGATTATGCCATGGCCAATGAAGTCCTGAATAAAATCGCCCAGCAGGAAGCTGCATCCCGAAAAAATTGCCGGGTCGTTTCCATCAATTGGGGGCCCTGGGATGGAGGAATGGTAACTCCTTCCCTGAAAAAAGAGTTTGCCAGGATGAACATCTCCCTGATTCCAATCAAGGCCGGTGCACTTGGAATGCTTTATGAAATGATGGGTGACCGGACACATCCGGCAGAGGTTGTTATCGGTGCCACGATTACCGCAGAAAATCCGCAATCCGAAACAGCGGTTTCATCTCCTTTGCCTGAAAAAAAAATACAACCCTCCGTAAAAAGAAACGGTAAACCATTGCATCCTTTTGAGCAGGAACTTGATATTGATACCTACCCGATACTGGAGGCCCATATTCTAGATGGAAAACCGGTTGTACCGTTTGCTATTATGGCAGAATGGTTTGGTCACGCAGCAATGCGACAGAACCCCGGATTCTCTTTCTGTGGAATCGATGATATGCGTCTTCTTTCCGGAATTAAACTGCAAAAAGACGAAAAAAAAATCATCCGGATGATTCCCGAAGAGACTCGGCAAAACGGTGAATTCCTGGAAGCAGGCTTTGAACTGGTCAATGGCGTTCAAGGCGGGAAAAAAACGGTATACTCAAAAGCCAGGGCCATATTGTCCAATACAATCGGCTCTCCTCCTCCATTTACCCGTCCTGAACGGATCAATGAGTCCATATATTCAAAATCCGTTGATGAATCCTATGATACCATACTTTTCCATGGTTCCATGCTCAAGGGGATAAGGAAGATTGTCGGATACTCACAGCAAGGCATGATTGCGGAAATGTCCACATCTCCTTTGCCTGAGATGTGGATCAAAGATCCATACCGGCAAAGATGGATTACAGACCCGCTGGCCCTTGATGCAGCCTTCCAGATGGCCATACTCTGGTGTCATGAAACCACCGGCCTGGTGTCGCTTCCCAGTTACAGTGCAGGCTATCGGCAGTACCGGGAAGAATTTCCTTCCAAGGGCGTCACTGTGCTGCTGGAAGTAAAGGAATTGACGGACCATAAAATGAAAGGTGATTTTACATTTCTGGATTCGAATGACACTGTCGTGGCAGCGATTACCGGATATGAGGCCATTATGGATGCATCACTACAGAAAGCATTTCAGAAAAAATGAAAAAATTTTCACCAGTCGCAGTTGTGGGGATGGCGGGTATTTTTCCCGGAGCTTCCTGTATTGAAGTTTTCTGGCAGAATATTATCAATAAAATTGGTGCAATTTCGCGTGTCCCTGAAAACCGATGGATTGTCAAGCCGGAGGAAATGTATGCCAACGGGTATAAAACCGACAAGGCCTGTTCCCTTTATGCAGGGCTGATCGATCCATTTCCCTATGATCCGGAGGGAATCGACATTGATCCTTCTCTGGCTGAACAACTCGATCCCCTTTACAGGATCGTCCTTTCAGTCGGCAGGGATGCAGTAGCAGACTGCGGCGGGATTTCCCATGTGGATAAAAAACGCACCGGTGTCATCCTTGCCGCCATTGCGCTGCCAACCGATGCATCATCAGCAATCACCCGGGAAATTCTGGGACATTCCTTTGAAACAAGAGTGCTTGAGAAACTGAATAAACATCATCGGATCGAGCCCATCGACCGGAAGCTCCCTGTTTTTTCAAAAGCCCATTGCCTGTCATCCCGGGTGACCAGCCTTCCGGGAGCCATTCTGGCCAGAGGACTGAATCTGGAGGGTGGCAGTTACACACTGGATGCAGCCTGCTCATCATCTCTTTATGCCATCAAACTGGCATGTGATGAATTGAACGCAAAACGAACCGATGTCATGCTTGCCGGCGGAGTTTCCAGACCGGAATGCCTGTACACCCAGGTCGGATTCACCCAGCTCAAGGCGATATCCCCAACCGGAAGATGTGCGCCCTTTGACAAGACAGCCGATGGACTGGTTGTTGGTGAAGGCGCAGGAATCTTCATCCTGAAACGTCTGGATGATGCGATCCGGGATCATAACACCATCCTCGGATTGATCCATGGCGCAGGACTATCAAATGATATCGGAGGAAATCTTCTGGCTCCGGACAGTGAAGGTCAGGTCAGAGCCATGAGAGAGGCTTATCAAAAAACCGGATGGGATCCACATGAAGTGGATCTGATCGAATGCCATGGTGCAGGAACACCGGTTGGGGATGCGATTGAACTGGCCAGTCTCCGGGCACTGTGGGGGGAATCCGGATGGGAGGAGAAGCAATGCGCCATCGGTTCGATCAAATCCATGACCGGACATCTTCTTACCGGAGCCGGTGCAGCCGGTATGGCAAAAACACTACTTGCCCTGAAATATAAAGTGCTCCCGCCTTCCCTGAATTTTACCAGACCGTCCAATAACAGCCCGCTGCTCAACAGTCCTTTCCGGGTGCAGACCCATGCCGAAGACTGGGTCAGAAAGAACAATCAACCATTCAAAGCAGCCGTCAGCGCTTTTGGTTTTGGCGGTATCAATGCACATCTTCTGCTGGAAGAATGGAATCCCGGAATCACAATGGATTCAAAGGTTCCGGCAAATATCACGGAACAGAAATTCCCCATAGAGATCATTGAAAAAGAAAAGGACACCCCTGCTCCGCCCATCGCCATTATCGGAATGGATACATTTTTTGGACAAGCCGATTCTCTGGAAAAATTCCAGCATACGATTTTAAACGGTCAGACTCTTTTTAAAAAAAGACCCAAAAAAAGATGGAACGGGAGCAAAGAAGTTATCGATCAGATTCTGGATTCATCTATTGATTACGGAAGTTTTGTGGAAGAGCTTTCCATTCTGATCGGCGAGTTCCATATTCAGCCCAATGAGATCCCGGATATTCTGCCACAGCACCTCCTGATGCTGAAGGTTGTCGCAAATGCAATGGCCGATGCAGGCCTGCCTCACCGTCAGGATCGCCCGCGAATGGGTGTAATCATCGGGATGGAGTTTGATCCGGAAGCAACCAACTTTCATCTTCGCTGGAATCTTTATAACCAGGTTCAAAGATGGCTCAAGACATATCAACCGGAATGCAATGAAAAACAGGCATCGGACTGGCTTGAGGCTCTCCGGAATGCCTGTGGTCCTCCACTTACTTCTTCACGAACGGTAGGTGCGCTCGGTGGTATTATTGCCAGCCGGATTGCAAAAGAATTCCGGCTTGGCGGCCCGAGTTTTGTTGTTTCCTGCGATGCCGCCTCCGGCATCAAAGCCCTTGAGATCGGCGTTCGATCTCTTCAGCTCGGAGAAACCGATGCTTTCCTGGTTGGTGCAGTAGACCTTCCGGGAGATATCCGAAATATCATCACAACTGATCCGTTCCTCAACTTTTCCAGAGGCCAGGCCAGTCATCCGTTTGATGAAAAGGCAGACGGCCCGCTTCCGGGTGAAGGTTCGGCAGCCCTGGTTCTGAAACGGCTGGATGATGCAATTGCCGACCAGGACCGGATCTACTCCGTTATCAGAGGAATCGGCAGTGCATGCAGCAACGGCATCGAAATACCCTGGCCGGATTCCGGGGCCTACCAGTTATCTCTGGAAAGAACATTCAGGGATGCCTCATCTCCTGAAATACATGTCAGCTATATTGAAACCCATGGAAGCGGAAATATTCCGGAAGACACCCTGGAAGCCGATGCACTGACAAGCTTTTTTCACTCCCGCAACATCGCAGATTCAAGCTTGACAGACATTCACTCAATCGCCATTGGATCGGTAAAGGCAAATATCGGACACACCGGCGCAGCAGCAGGATTGGCTTCTCTGGTGAAAACCAGTTTATGTCTATACCAGGAAATCATTCCGCCTGTTGCAGGCTTTACCTCACCCGGATCAAACCGATGGGCGGAAGGATCCTTTTATTTTCCGAAATTCCCCCAGTTCTGGATGAGAAACCGTAAAGACGGCCCTAGAAGTGCCTGTGTCGGTTCGATCACAAAAGATGGAAATTGTACCCATGTACTATTGGAAGGATTTGATTACTACACGGATGGCAATAATCCGGAGCTGCTCAAAAAAGTTGAGCTGGAAAGAAAAAGGCCGTTGGGACTGAACTCAGCCGGATTGTTTGTTGTTGAGGCAGATCATCCGGAAGAACTGATTGCTCGGCTGGATAATCTGTTTCTATTCATGCGGAAGTATTCAGATGACAAGGATCAGATGGAAACAGCAGCCTGCCAATGGCATGCGGAAAATCCGCCTGACTTGTCCAAAAAATATGCAGTGTCTCTGATTGCGGACAACAGTTTCAATCTTGGCAAGTGGATCAAGGAAGCCAAAAAATCGGTTGCGGAAGGAAAAGAAAAAAAAATCAACGGCCCCTTCGGCATCAAATATAATCCGGAACCTATAGGTGAATCCGGAGATATTGCATTTGTATTTCCCGGTTCCGGAAATCATTATGTAGGAATGGGAAGAAAAATCGGCGTTACCTGGCCTGAAGTTCTGCGGAAGATGGACGCCGAAACCCTGCGTCTGAAAACCCAGCTTGTTCCGGATCGTTTTGTACCCTCCCGTTTATCATGGAAAGCCGGATGGGAGAGTGAAGCTCATCAGGCGCTGATCTCCGATCCGCTCAATCTGATCTTTGGTCAGGTGGCCCATGGCTGCGTTATTTCCAATCTGACACGTAGCTTTTCGATCCGGCCGGCAGCGGTCATCGGATACAGCCTGGGAGAATCCGCCGGATATTTTGCCCTTGGCGCATGGCCGGACAGAGGTGCCATGCTGGAAAGGCTGCAAAATTCAAACCTGTTTCAAACAGAATTAGCCGGTCCATGCAATGCAGCACGCAAAATATGGAACATTCCACTTTCGGAAAATGTGGACTGGTGCGCTGCAACCGTGAA
>CAMBQS010000172.1 GCA_945870015.1 Desulfocicer vacuolatum DSM 3385 | reverse complement strand
AGTCTGTCCTGGCCCTCCGCGGGAATCACCCGGGGGCCATCATCCCCCATCAGGGTTGAACAGCCGGACAGGAGCATCAGAAAAATCATCAGCACCCATCTCATGATTATATCTTTTGTCGTATTCATCTCTTTTCCAGGCTCCGCATTTTATGTTTCAAGGGAGCCAATTTCAAAAGTCTGTTGTTGTAGTTCCGGCGAAAGCCTGACACGAAGTAAAGCGTAACACTATTCAGCATTTTCAGTTCTTTTCTAGATATCGGCTTTCGCCGGTGTGACGCTTTTCAATCGTTTTGAAATTGGCTCAAGGGTTTTCATAGCACTAAAAATTGACCTCCACGGTTGAGTGATCCACGACTCTTCCGATAATATTCCGTTTTGAATTGATGTTTTGCACCTTGATCGGCTGGTTCATATGACCGTCGGTTTGGGCCAGACCTTTTGCTGAAACCAGGAGCAAACCGTTTCCGGCAACAATTTTTACCCGGTCTCCCTTGTAGATCGTTGGAGGGGTTTCCAGCATGCTGCTGCGGAGAAAGGTCTCGGCGCGCATATTCTGTCTGACTCTCTTCCCGATGGCATCGTCAACGTGCATGCAGACATTTTCCGGGGTTTTGGATATGTCTCGTTTTCGCATATGAAGATCCTGCTCCGCTATCAGCGAACCCTTTGATAATTCATGTTTTGTAACAACAACCTCCTCATACCGGTTGATCCATGCGGAAACAGATACGGGATCATTGGGTTGATTATCAACCTGTATGGACAATATGAATTTTACATTTCCAAGAAGTTTGTCGGAAGTATGACGGGTGACAGCGGCTGAGAGATTGCCTGCCGGGAGCCGGTTTTTTCCATGAAACTTAATCACTCCGATTTTGAATTCCGAGTTGTTGATTTGCTGATCAATATAGTTGTGTAAAACCTGTCGAACGTATTCCTCTTCAAGGGTTTGACAGGTACGATGAATTTGAATAAATTCGGGACCGTTGAGATTCGTCTCGGTTTGGATGTCGTTCAGGGAAGAGAGGGCTGCGGAAATTTTTGCCTTGGACAGCAGTTGCTTCATTCCAGGGTCCGGGGCTTTTTCAATTCGTAAAGAAAGGAGTTTTTCAGAAATGGATTGGGGTGCCGAAACAACAGCGATGTCGCGTAAAAAAATTTCCGAACCAGTAATTTCTGCAGACGGTTGCAGTTTGATGATAATAGCTGGTGGGTCGATGTTGCTTTGCAATTCAGGCAAGGCCCAGCTTCTGGCTGTACCGATGCAAAAGAGCCCGAGACAGATCCGTAGGAAAAAACCAGGTAACCGGATGGACAATCGATCAATTTGTGGATGATGCAAGAATTTCATGTTTGTTTTCCACTGCATTATCGTTTCACACTGTTGGCAATTCCGAGCATACTGTCTGCGGTCTGTACTGTTTTGGAATTCGCCTCATACGCTCTCTGACCGACAATCATGGCCACCATCTCTTCAACAACACTGACATTGGACATTTCCAGAAAGGTGTTGGAAATAGTTCCCACACCCTCACTGCCGGGGATTCCTTCAATAGGATCTCCGGAACCTTCCGTCGGCCGCAGCAGGTTTTGCCCGACGGCGAAAAGGCCGGCGGGATTGACAAAGGTGTAGAGGTTGATCTGTTCTGTAAGAAGCACCGTATCACCCGCACCATAGGCCGTGAGCTGACCGTTGGATTGCACGGATACAAGCACGGTTTCCGGCGGTAGACCGATTTCCGGTTGCAGGCGCCCTCCGGCCGGGGTGGTCAGAAAACCTTCGCTGTCCAGGGTAAAGTTACCAGCCCTTGTGTACAGCTCTTCGTCTCCATTGATAACCCTGAAAAAACCTCGGCCCTCAATCGCCATATCCAGATCATTTCCGGTTTGAACATAGTCACCCTGGGTGAAGATTTTCTGCACACTGGATGGTTTGGTGCCCATCCCAACCTGGATTCCTGTCGGGATCTGCCCTCCTCCGGGAGTTGTGGCACCAGCAATCAATTGGGTCTGGTACATCAAATCCTGAAAGTTGGCCCGGCTTTTTTTAAAGCCGGTAGTGCTGGAGTTGGCGAGGTTGTTGGAGATCACATCCACGGTCATTTGCTGGGCGTTCATTCCAGAAGCGGCTGTCCAAAGAGATCGAATCATTATCATCCTCCGTTTTCATATAAAATGGGATTGGATTCTTACGGTCTTCCCAGTTCAAGAATGGCTTTTGAATCGATTTCATCAAAAGTCATGATCATTTTCTGATATGCCTCATACATTCTGTGTGTCTGGATCATTTCCACCATTTCAACCGTAGTGGAAATATTGGGTTTTTCAAGAGAACCCTGCTCTACCAGAATATTTTGCGGAATCTGTTCATCGGCTCCGGCATCTCCTTCATAGCGAAACATGGACTTGTCGGTTTTTTTCAGGCGTGTCAGGTCTTCGAAGGTCACGATGTCTATGTTTCCGGTTGCATCTCCATCCACAACCACTTCTCCTGCCTGGGTGATGTGGATTTCCGTTCCCTGAATAACAATGGGCGAATTATTCCCAAGCACCGGTTCTCCGTTTTGAGTGACCAGGGTTCCATTTTGATCCACGGTAAAATTACCATCCCGTGTATATTGTATTCCCTGCGGAGTTTGAATTTTAAAGAAGCCGCTGTTGCCGAGCGCCAGATCCAGTTTGTTGCCGGTAACCTTCAAATCTCCTTGGCTGTGATCGGTCACGAGGTTTGCTTTGAACATGTCATCAAAAGCCAGTATATCGCCTTTGAATCCATTGGTGTCTGAATTGGCCAGGTGATTGGCAATGATATCCAGTTTTCTTTCCTGTCGAAGGCCGCCTTGAACCGCCCGGGTCATCTGTAACAGCATTGGATTCTCCTTTTTCGTATGGTTGTGCAATATGAATGCCAGTTGATTGTCCGGACAGCTTTCGCAGGGATACGGGTCTGTGCAGTAGAGTAGACCTGTATTTGCTTGAATTGGCCTTTAAAAAAGGGCCGGATAAGAATCGTCTGCCGCGGGAAAGCAGGAAGGAAAAAAATACCTAAACCGGTCTTTTTTTCCCATTCATGGAATAGGCAAAAGCAAGAAGCTCTGCAACGACAATATAAATACTCGGCGGTATTTCAGCATCCAGTTCCAGACCGGATAACACCTCAACCAGATCCGGATCATCTTTAACCGGTATTCCATGTTCTTTTGCCAGTTGGATGATTTTATCGGCAACAATGCCTTTTCCTTTGGCAGTTACCTTAGGTGCCTTGTTCTTCAGAGGGTCATATTTCAGGGCAACGGCTTTTTTTTGTTTTTTTTTCATATCAGGATATTCACCACGCCTTGTTCCAGGCTGGTTATAGATTTTTCAATTAAAGAGGTTCCAGCCAGGGTTTCCGGGCTGAGAAGCCGACAGGTTATCGGATAAACAATAAATCCATGGGATTTTAATTTTGTTTCCAGTTCAGGAAGATTTTCCTGGATCATTTTTTGAATCTCATGATTTGCCACACCAAATGATCCGTTGATTTGATGGTTCAAAATTGAGAAATCAGCAAGAATTTCGCCCAGCCGGGTCATTTCAAGCAAAAAAGATACGCGAAGCGTCCGTTCATCCTGGGGTTTATTGTCCTGTGAATGATTGAGATCAATGAAAAGCTGCCCAAATGTAAGGGTTCCGTCAAACAATATCGGCAGATGAAATATAAACCGGCCGGACTCTTCAAATAAGTTCTGGTTAATCAACTGAAGGTTTTCAATACCCTGGGAAAAGGATTGCATAGATTGATGAGTGCTGTTTTCCGTTTGGGGAAGTAAAGCCAGGGCTTTTAAATCATTCTTGATAAGATCTTGAATGTTTTCAAATGAGACTGTTTCGGAGTTGGAAAAAAATGATAGCAGTTTGTGTTCCCAGTTCAATCCGCTGTTTTCAATCAAACGATGTAACAGGTTCGGGCTGGTTTGTTCGGATTGTAACGCCGTGTTTTGTATCAGACGGACAAAATGGTTGATGGTTTTTGCAGAAGAGCCTGAAGTCCCCGAAGAATCGGGAGTCATGGGTTGCCGGACAAGGCTTTCTATATGCCTGAAAGGGCCGGTTCGACCAAGAGACTTTACAGCGTCATAGAGTAATCTTATGGGAGGGGTATCGGACTGTTCGATTTTAAATACGGGTGTAGGGGTGGACTGGATAACCCGCAACAGAATCGTTTCCCCTGTTTTCAGCGGGGTATGGGTTTGTGCAAGGAGGGTCTTCCCAAGCATGACAAGTTGTGACTGGCGATTGGATAGCGTTTTGACAACCTTGGCATGAAGGAGCTGGCCTTTTTGAAAAGGAGGAAGCGTTTGGAGGGACGGGTTATCTTTTACAATGGAAAGTTTTGAAGAAGATAGAAAAATTTTGGAGATGTCAGAAACCATAAAATGGTCTATTTTTCATAGTTATGCAACGTTATTGAATGTTAAGCAGTTTTTTTTTCAGGTCAAGAACCAGAGCCACTTCTCCCTTCGGCAGAGATAAGGCTTTTGCAATTTCAGATGGGCTTTTTCCGGCGACATACATCTGGATAATGGACTCCTGCTGATCATAGGCATGGATGGGTTGAAATTCGGAATCCTGATTTCCTTTTCCAAGCAGAGATTCTGTCCGGTTCAGCAGCAGATTAAGGCTGATAATTCGCGAATCCAGTTTTTCATTCAGCTTGTGGATAAGATGATTTTTTTCTTTGAGCTGTTTTCCAAAAGTGGTTGCAATATGATTTGCTTGTGTCAGAAGGGGTTCGAGCATCTCCATCACTTTTTCAGAGGTATCTTTGGATATGTCCTGCTGCAAACGGAATTTCATATTTTTCAGCAGCCAGAGAATCAAAACAACCAGTATAAAATCAACAACTATCTGGAAGATAACCCATAGTTCAATTTTCATATCTTCAAAAACCATAAAATATCTATTTTAAAATATGCAGTTAAAAATCTATACGATTGTATCCAGCAGTCTGCCGGGTGAATCCGGGTCTTTTTCTGTAATTTTTTCAGTTGCTTTTTTTCCCTTTTGTATGGACTCCATTTTTTTCTTTTTTTCTTTTTCCTGCTGCTCCTTATCCGGTACAATGGAAACCGATTCCTCAGATTCAGGAACAGAGGAGCGTGCAGCCCGTTCTTTTTCCTGCTGCTCGGCATCCGTCAATCGGCTGGTGTCCATGGATTGGGGCCGGGCATGCTGGGCCGCATCTCTCGCCATATCGCCTTGCTGAACAACAATATTGACATTGGATATAGTGGTCATAAGAAGCCTGTGTAATGGCAAATTAAAACAGATTGATATTCTTCAGAACAATCTCCTTTATATCATTTTTTGATAATGAATTTTCCAAAGACTGCCGAATGGTTATTTGCAATTTTGTTTGATCAATCAAAAGAGAATTATGATTTTTCGATTGAGATATTTCATCCTTTGGTTTTTCAGAAGAAGGTTTATTTTCCTTTTCAGGCAATTCCAGTTTTTCCAGGGTTTTCTGGATAACATCATAGATCATGAATCGAAAAAATGGTTTTCGAGAGGTAATTGTTCTTAGAGCGTTTGTGTTGTTACAAGTAATCTGGATATCTGCTTTCAGAAAAGCAATATCATCCCTGTTGCGTGGATCAAGAACAATAAACTCATTAAAATCAATGGATAATCCGGACGGAATGGCGGCTTCACCAACCAGTTTTGTGTCTTTTGATTCAGACTCAATGGATGTGATTTCCAGCTTCGCCGTTTCTGCATGATCTCTGGATAAAAAGAAGTAAAGTGAAACAGAAGAAATCAGGAAAACGATTGCTCCGGCAAGACAAGCAATAATAAGTCTGGACCGATACCATTTCTTTTTTCCAGTTTTTTTAATTTCCGGTGGAGGGGGGGCGTCCGGAGCAATTTTTATATCATCAGCTTCCTCCAGGACAACCCGGTCAAGCTCAATCTGAGGTTCGGTATGATTGGGTTCATCGTCTTGATCGGTTTGATCTTTCAAAAGAGAATCAATATCTTCCTGGGAGACAAGTCCGGATTCATTATCGTCCTTATCTATCGGGTCTGTTTCAGCCGGCTCCCCTGAAGAATCATTATCATCGGCTCCTTTTAGCAGTATATCGATATCTTGTTGTGAAATCAGGCTGGATGAGTCATCTTCCGCCTCTTCTGGGTTGTCATCCTTGCCCTGCAGCAGGCTATCAATGTCTTCCTGAGAGATGAGGCCTTCTTCAGATTCTGCTGGACCCTCTTTTTTATCGTCTGGATCTGGAGACAAGAGCATATCAATTTCATTTTGCGAAATAAGATTTTCTGGATCCTCGATAACCGGTTCTTCATTCAATGAAGCAGTCACTTCATTTTTTGTTTTCGTATTTTTATTTGAAGGCTTGTTTTTATATTCCTCCAGAAGCAGGTTCAGTTCATTCTGAGAAATGAACAAAGAGCGCTCCTGTTCTTGAGACGGTTCATCAATGGATTGCGATTCAGATACCTTGGGAACCGGATCATCCGAGCCTCCATCATCAGCCAGGAGATTGTCAATGTCTTCCTGGGAAATACCACCACCAGAATCATCCGATTCGGTTGCAGGTATAGGCTTGGCATCAGTTTTTACTGGATCGGCCGCCAATTCACCGAAGAGGAGCTTGTCAATATCATCCTGGGAAATACCACCAGCGTCGTCGGATTCGGTTGCAGGTAGAGGTTTTGCTTCTGCTTTTGTCGGATCGGCGAGGCTTTCACCGGAGAGAAGTTTTTCAATGTCATCCTGAGAGAAAACACCTGAGCCATCGGATTGGATTGCAGCTTCGGGTTTTACAGCCTCTTTCTTTTTTTCTGCGGCCGGCTTCGGTGATTTTTTTTCAGAATAAGTGGTTTCGGGTACTTGATCTTCAAAAAGAGAAGCAGCAGAATCATGCTGGTTCTGAGCTTGAAGTAATTCCGCTTCCAGTTCATCGACGGAAATATCTTCAAGAGAAATGGATAGAAGAGAACGGATATCACCCGGAGAGATCTCATCACCTGGAAGGCCGTTCATATTCTGATCAATGGCACTCTCCTCAAGGGAAATATTTCTCAGCAGGTTGTCAATTTCCTCC
>CAMBQS010000171.1 GCA_945870015.1 Desulfocicer vacuolatum DSM 3385 | reverse complement strand
GTAAAATGGGATCAACCTGGAAATCCAATTTTTTATTACTGTTGCCAACTTTTTTTCGTTTTCGTGCTGCTGATGGTTGGTTCGACAGGTTCGTCGGCAAAAGAGATCTCGTTGTCCTGGGCGCAGAACCAGGATGCTGTGGATGGATTTAAACTGTTCAGCCGTTTTCCGGAAGAAACATATGATTATAAAAATCCTTTTATGACGATTTCAGCCGCTGAATGTAATTCAGGGGGTTGTTTCGTATCGGTCAAGGTTCCGGATAATTCGGAAGTTTATTTTGTTGTTCGGGCCTATCTGGAGAATGGCGTGGAGAGCCTGGATTCCAATGAAACCCTTTATCGTGGAATCAAAAGTACACTGCCATCTGAAATCTCTCTTTCATGGACGCCGAATAAAGATGTTGTTGAAGGATATCGGATTTATCGGAGAACATCCGATGGAAAGTATAATTACAGCAGTCCCGTTGCCACGGTGCCGTCATCCGGGTGCTCACCGGATCGATGCTCAACAGCGCTGACCCTTGACGAGTATCAGGATTATTTTTTTGTTGTACGGGCGTATTCCGGGTCTGATGTTGAAAGTCAGAATTCAAATGAGGTGTTTTTTGACGCAGAAACGTTTGCTCAGGAGATCGCAGCGATAGAAAATGAGAAACAGGAATCCACAGGCCCGGCAGGCGAGGAGGATGCAAAATCCAGTATGATGATCGGAGCTGTTTCCGGGATGTCCGAATCGTTGTCTAAAGCTACACAGACGATTACCGGAGAGAATATCTCACCATCCGTAGAAAAAACCACAACAGAAGATCGTGATCTGCATCCAGCCGTTGAAGTGTTTAACAATCAGTATGAACATCAGAAATGGATAGAGATCATGTGGAACGAATATATGGCGGCCAACGGAGAGTCAAGGGTTGCCATGGGAGATATTGATGGGGATGGCAAAGATGAAATCATCATCGGCCTGGGCTCGGATCATGATCCGGCAATTCCGGGGGGGATGTTCCAGGTTTTGAACGATGACTATACTCCTCTGGTATGGGGGCAGATCAAGTGGGATGACTATAATTCGTTAAATGGAGAGAGCTTCCCAGCCTGTGGTGATATAGACGGTGACGGGATAGATGAAATTTTTATGGGGCTGGGAGAAGGCGGTCAGGGAAAAGTGGAAGTGTTCAATTATCGTTCAGGCGTTCTTCATCATAAAGATTGGGTTCAGGTTGATTGGCCGGATTACAATCAGCACCTTGGAAAGACCCGGCCGGTCTGCGGAGATATTGATCAGGACGGTAAGGATGAGGTTGTTATCGGTCTTGGTTCCAATCAGTCAGATCCGGAAATGCCTGCAGGGCTTTTCCAGATATTAGACGATGATTTTTCCAGTCTGGCATGGGGAGAGGTGGACTGGCCGGACTATAATCGTCTTAATGGTGAAACCTATCCCAGTTGTGCCAACCTGAATGGAGAAGGTGACAACCTGATTGTGGTTGGGCTTGGAAAGAATGGAGAAGGAAGGATGGAGGTTTTCCAGTTCAAAGATGGCGTGGCCTCTCATAAGGATTGGATCACGATTGATTGGGATGTATATAACAAGACTGTCGGAGAAACCCGTCCGGTTTCTGGTGATGTTGATGGGGATGGAAAGGATGAAATCATTGTCGGGTTGGCATCCAATCTGGATGATCCGCAGATTCCCGGAGGCGTTTTCCCAATATTGGACAGTGACTATTCCCATCTGACCTGGTCTGAAATCGAATGGGATGAGTATAACAGTGGGAATGGGGAGAGTCTTCCGGCAACTGGTGATACAAATGCTGATCATAAAGACGAGATCATGATCGGGCTGGGTGTCCGAAGTGCATTTGCCGAAAGCGGAACAACCGGGGAGACCCCAAGCACAGTCAGTTCTGCGGAAGGGGATGGCGGTAAAAGCGGTTGCTTTATTACGAGTGTTGCGAACCTGTAACCCGATTCAATCGCGCAGTATATGCCGGGGAAATTCCTTTTTAGGTGATCGGGGATTTCAAAAAATTCAGTCATGATATTTTCCATGTTTTTCAAGGACAGAACGACCCCATCAATTTTTATACAGTGCACATATTTTTATCAAGAAGCGTTTATTCATTTGCTGCGGATCTGTAAAATTGTCTTGACAACTTTACAAATTAAATTTACATATGATGAATATCAGACAAAGTTTACGCCTGATCGGATAAAACTGTAAACGATAAAAGTCCAATCCAATACATTTTCAGGGGGGATTAGAAAAGATGCTGAATCCGGAATCGCCTGTTCCGTTGTATCACCAGCTTGCGGATATTTTATTGGAAAAAATCCGATCCGGTGAATATCCGGCCGGAGCCAGGATTCAGTCAGAGCATGATCTGGCCCAAACATACGGCATTGGCCGGCCAACCGCGAGACAGGCAACTGATCTGCTGGTTCGGAAGAATATCCTGGTCCGGAAAAGGGGAGCCGGAACATTTGTTATGGATCAACGAAAAGAGGTGGATCTGTTCTCCCTGGGCGGCACCATCTCTTCGTTTCGGGAAAAGGGAATCATGCTTCAGACTTCCATTGTCCACGGAATTCAGCTTGCAGATATTTCCGAAGATATGGAAAATCCGTTTTCCGGGGGGAAAGCGTATTTTTTATCCAGACTGGGCCGGGTATCTGAAAATCCGGTGCTGATTGAGGATATTTTTTTTCATCCCACACTGTTTACAGGTATTGAGCGATTTGATCTGGAGGGCCGTTCTCTGTCCCAGGTTGTGGCGGAAAAGTTTTACTTAAAACCGGTTCGGGGAAATCAGAATTTCCGCATTGGATTTCTTGCCGGAGACCGGGCCGGATTACTGAATGTCAGTAAAAAAACACCGATTCTTGTTGTAAAGAGATTTCTTCATTTTTCGCAGATTGAAAACGGGATCTATGCGGAGATTTACTGTCGTACAGATCAGTTTGTTTTTTCCCAGACCATCGGAGGGATGTAAAATGGATAGTCGAGGATACTATAATGGATTCGGGGGGGCGTTTATTCCTGAAATTCTGGTTTCAACATTTGAGGAGCTTTCAGAAGCATTTCAGGGAATAAAAAATGATCCGGGCTTCTGGCAGGAATACAAGGAGATCATGTCTTCCTATTCATGCCGCCCAACCCCGTTGACCTTTGCCGGGAATCTGACCCGGCATTTTGGCGGAGCCAGAATCTATGTTAAACGGGAGGATTTGAATCATACGGGTGCACATAAGGCAAACAATGTAATGGGGCAGGGGCTTCTGGTTCAGAGAATGGGGAAAAAGCGGGTGATTGCCGAAACCGGCGCCGGGCAGCACGGGGTTGCAACCGCCACGATGGCAGCACGGTTCGGGTTCGAATGCACCATTTACATGGGCGAGGTGGATGTGAAGCGTCAACGGCCCAATGTGTTCTGGATGGAGAGACTGGGCGCGAAAGTGGTTGCCGTAAAAGAAGGTTCCCGTATTTTAAAAGACGCCATCAATGAAGCTTTCCGGGATTGGGTGACCAACATGGATACCACCCATTATGTTCTGGGCACGGCCTGCGGCCCTCATCCATTTCCGGAAATGGTCACCTATTTTCAGTCCATCATCGGAATAGAAGCGCGAAAACAGATTTTGTCTCTAGAAGGAAAGCTTCCGGCAAGAGTATATGCCTGCGTAGGAGGCGGTTCCAATGCTATGGGAATATTCAGCGGGTTTATGGATGATCCGGTTGAACTTGTGGGCGTTGAAGCAGGCGGAGAAGGGCTGGACTCCGGCAGACATGCATCCAGGCTGTGTTCGAAAGATGCGAGCATCGGGGTAGCTCAGGGATATAAAACCTATTTTCTTCAGGATTCGGATGGTCAGATGAAAGAAACCCATAGTATTGCAGCGGGTTTGGACTATGTGGGTGTTTCCCCGATTCTGTCCCATCTGAAAGAAACCGGCAGGGTACGGTTTGAAGCTGCCACGGATCAAGAGGTTGTTGAAGCCTTGTCCCTGACCATTCGGAAAGAGGGGTTGATTCCTGCTCTGGAGTCTTCCCATGCATTTGCCCGGGCATATCAGGAAGCATCCAGTCTTTCACAGCAGGATATTATTATCATCAATCAATCCGGAAGAGGAGACAAGGATATTTTTACAATTGCCGATGCCTTTTCCGATCCAGGCTGGAAGGAATTTATTATTCAAAAAGCGGAGGAGTATCATGCTTGAATCCTGTATACGGAAAAAACGTAGGGGAAAAGAGATCCTGCTCATGACCCATATTGTGATCGGCTATCCATCATTTGAAGATTCCTT
Source organism: Desulfocicer vacuolatum DSM 3385 (assembly GCA_945870015.1). Taxonomy (GTDB): domain Bacteria; phylum Desulfobacterota; class Desulfobacteria; order Desulfobacterales; family SURF-7; genus QZKS01. Next base: position 2,801 of record CAMBQS010000171.1, on the reverse strand, counting down.
TCAAATCGTCAGGGAGATGGTGGAGGCCGGGGTTGACCTGATGGAGCTTCAGATTCCATTTTCCGAACCCATTGCAGACGGCCCGGTAATCCTTAAAGCCAACCAGAAGTCACTGGCGAACGGTTCCACGGTTCAGCAGTGTGTGGATTTTGCGAAAGCAGTAGTCCGATCCTTTGATATTCCGTTTCTGTTCATGACCTATTATAATATCTTGTTCAAATATGGAATCCAATCGTTTGCATCCATGATGTCGGATATTGGGTTGCATGGAGCGATTGTGCCGGATCTTCCCCCGGAGGAAGGAGAAGAGTATCTGCAGGCAATGGGAGAGAAAAACATTGCGCCGATTTTTATCTTTACTCCCAACACTTCAGATGAACGGATGAAAAAGATTGCTGCCTGCGGGAATGGTTTTATCTATTGTGTTGCCCGAAAAGGTGTTACCGGAAGTGAGACAAAGTTTAGTTCGGAATTTCATGACTATCTGGAAAGATGCCGGAAGGCTACAACACTTCCTCTTGCCCTTGGTTTTGGTATAAAAGACAAGGCCGATATTGATTTCTTAACCGGAAAAGTGGATATCGCCGTAATTGGGTCCGAGACCATTCGTCTGGTGGATCAGAAAGGCGTCAAAGCAGCAGGAGAATTTGTCCGCGGACTGCGGTAGCGATCTTTTTTCAGGAATATACCAATTGAATGGGCCTGATTTTGGATGATTTTTATCAGTTGAAATCCATATAGGTTATCTGTTTTGGGCATTTTGTTGTTTCGAAGCTGAAAGATTACGATATCATAATTGGAGGCATCGGCTGATTCCAATGCTTTCAGCAAAGACGTTTTTTCATCGTCCCGATAGTTTGATTTCAGCATATTGGATGGAGGCGCCCATTCAAATTTATTAAAATAAAAGGAAAAGAAATAGGGGTAATTCATTCCGGAAAAAAGGATTTTTTTGGATTTGTGATTTTTTTTCAACCACTGAATTGTTTCCGGGTATGGGTAATAATGCTCGGAAGTATCCACCAGATAATTTCCCCACAAGGGTATTCTGGTTCCATCCATATGGATGGGAGATAACCGGATATTGAAAATGATGGCGATCAATAGCAAAGAACAGACCAGAATTTTTTTATGACGCAGAGCATATAAAAATTCCTTGGATATGAAAATAATCAATGGCAGGATGAAAAGATTAAATCGGCTATACCCGGAATAGATGGTATTTTCCATGCCATAAAACAATGAATAAGCGACTATGGTTGAGAGGGAAAATGTCAGGGTTAGGATTTGACGTTTCTTTGCCAATAACAAGCAACCGGCAGCAAACAGAATAAAAAAGAATCCGAACTGATCAAAAAAGGATCGTAATATAACCGGATAAATTTCAAATCTCATCAGGTTGCTGATCTCAAAGGAAGTGTTTCGGCTTGTTCCATAGTAAGATCGATACAGCAGATATATGAACACCGGAAGCAGCGTACATAGTCCAATAAGCAATTCCCTGAACCCGTTAGACAGAAAATTTTTTTTGAAACGGCTGGTAAGACAGATCTGATTGGTAATTCTGAAAATCATAAAGAGGAGAAGAAATAACAGGGTTGTTTCCTTGATAAACCCCAGAGTGATCAAGGCATACCATGCAGGCTGTTGTTTCAATTTTTGAAAATCATCGTTCAGCAGTGACTCCATCTGAAAGCATACGATCATCATGAGCACCACAGCCGGCATCTCCAGATAAACAACCGATGAATAATAATAAACAAGGGGCATTGTTCCGACGGCAATGCCAAACATCAGGTTCAGAATACGATCTTGCAGTGGCTGATAGCGTTGAGAAATCCATGCAAGGAGGATTGCGGAGACAAAAGGAGAGACTCTGTAAGGGAATTCAACATATAAATTGTGAAAGAAATTTACAAGGATCGGAACGATAATCTGAAATGTTCTCGGGAAAAAGGGATAACGGAGTATCTTTGAATGGGATACCTGTTCAGAAGCGCCAAACAAGATAAAGTAGAACAGGACACCGGCACCAAAAACAATATAATATTTTGATTTGCGGAAAGCAGCGAAAAGAAAAAGTCCTGTCAACAGAAGAAAGGGAAGATGAAAATAAAGGGTGGCTTTGAATTTTCGCGCAAAATCCAGTATCACCATGATGTGGTAATCTTCATCTCCACGCATCGGTATGGCAGAGATAAGTGTACGGTAATTCAATAACAGTAAGAACAGGGAAAGAATAAGAAAAGAGATGAGATCATAACGGTTCAGGCTGATCTGTAAATCACTGCTTGAATAGTATGCAAAAAACAATGTGATTCCGATTGTTGTAATCAAAAGAAGTGTTCTGATAAACAGGGAATGATGAATTGTCCAGTATGGTCCCGCAATATACGCAAGGGAAAAAATACAGAAAAGGGATGAACCCGTGAATTGCCGTGGAAAAGTAATCATGTGATCAAAATCTTTTTTCATGAGAGTCAATTTCATTAGATCGTACATATACAGCGAAACCCCGTTGTTTTCAATACCATATATCTGTTATGGATCAGAAAAGGCTCTATGGGTTGTAATCCTGTTGACACAGGATTCAGTTTTATTCATAATATTACGATATTCAAAAAAAAGGAGAAGGAAAATGGATAAAAATGAATTTGATGATATCTTGGTTTATGCCATCAGCAATGAAGTGGAAGCGGAGGAGTTCTATCTGGAAGCATCAGAAAAGCTGTCAGAGCCTTTTCTGAAAAATCTTTTTTTAAAATTGAGTCAAGAGGAGAAAAGACATCAGAAAATTCTTG
>CAMBQS010000170.1 GCA_945870015.1 Desulfocicer vacuolatum DSM 3385 | reverse complement strand
ATTCAGAGAAGAGATCATGTTGAGCAAGGCCGAGCTTGCACGAAAGGCTAAAATTTCGTCAATTACAATTGATCGTATTGAGAATGGAATGCCCTGCAGACTGGAAACCATGCGAAAAATAATTCATGGCCTTGGCAAGACGCTGTCTGACAAGAATAAGATTTTTCCGAACGATTAGGATACAGTATTAATCTAAAAGGTTCGCTTTGATCGTTCTGGACATACGCACCATCGTATTCAGTGCTACGATCATCAATATCGTCTGCACGCTGATCCTCTTGGCATTGTGGAACCAAAGCCGAAAACGGTATCATCCGGATTGCCTATATTTTGACCCGCGTACAAACTGAAAACGACTTTTTGATCCCGGCGAATTCCGGTGAAAAAGCATCGGGAATATACAACGAGAAACAGAAAGAAATTGATCTGGTTATTCTGGATCTGGGCATGCCGGGCATCGGTGGACATCGAATGCTTCATCGAAGAATAATGTCCGGTTCAACATGCTGTATTAACATACTGATTGACACAGCACCTTCCTTCACTTATAGTCCCCCTCAAATAAATGAACAATAACCATTCATGTAAGGAGTATTCAAATGAAAACATTCCGTATTGTATTGTTATGGACGATGGTCAGCTTCATCAGTTCCATTTCCCTCTTCCCTGCTGCCGAAATCCATGCCTATGATCTTCCGTCCGTCAATCTCGGGTTTACAAGCTTTCTGGATGGTGGCCCCCCTGCAGGGCCGGGAATATACTTCTCACAATACCTTCAGTACTGGACATCGGATAAGCTGACCGTAGCAAATGGGGACTCAAATCCCAATCTGCCAGATGTAAATTTAGACGCCTGGATCAGTCTGACACAATTGATATACCAGTCAGACAAGGCGATAATGGTCGGAGGAAAGTGGGGTGTCAACCTTATGATTCCGGTTGTTTCCATTGATTTGAACCATGGAGACCCTTTACAGGACAATGGCACCGGAGTTGGCGATCTTCTGATCGGCCCATTCCTTCAGTGGAGCCCGGTTATGGGAAGCAAGGGTCCGATATTCATGCACCGGGTTGAACTCCAGATGATTTTTCCAACCGGAAAATATGATGAGGATAAAGAACTGAACCAGGGAAGCAACTTTTTCTCATTCAATCCCTACTGGGCAGGAACCCTGTTTATCACCCCGCAACTGACCGCATCCACGAGAATTCACTATCTGTGGAATGCCAAAAACTGCGACCCAAACCGAGGTTTTGCCGGAGCGGATGACACACAAGCTGGTCAGGCTGTCCATGCCAATTTTGCAATGGATTATGAAATTCTTGCCAAAAGACTCCGGCTGGGTGTAAACGGGTACTATCTGAAACAGATTACTGATTCGCAGATTGATGGCATTGATGCTAATAAAAGTTCAGCAAACACACCCCCTTTTACCAGCAGAAAAGAACAGGTCCTTGGCATCGGCCCCGGCCTGGTGTATCATTTTTCCCAGGACAGTCATCTGTTCTTCAATACCTACTTTGAATCCATGGCAGAAAACCGGCCTGAGGGAAGACGCTGCAATCTTCGCTGGGTTTATCATTTCTGATCGTGCAGGAAGGAAGTACAATAACCGGCCGGAAAATCGATCTTCTTGCCTTTATAATCCGCCTATGTTACTAAGGCCGGGATTCGGATTATAATTGCTATAATAATATAAACTTCGTGTATCGATCCAATACCGATCCACCAACCACTCTAAAATGAGAGGAGTCCCTGTGAAACCTACTGCAATCACCACAATTATTATTTCATTTCTGCTTATTTGCTTCTGTACGTCAGAAACCCTTGCTGAAAATAAAACCTATACCTCAAAAAAAGAAAAAATAAGCTATATCATTGGAACCAATATGGCCAAATCTTTGCTCCAGATCAAAGACGAGATTGAAATCAATGCACTGGTTAATGGCCTGAACGATCAGTTTGCTGGAAAACCCGCAGCCATTCCTGAAAAAGAGGCAACAGAAATCATGCGTGAATTCTCCGCCAAAATGACCGAAATTCAGAAAGAAAAGAAAAAAGAAATCGGTGAAAAAGCAATCAAGGAAGGGAAAAAGTTCCTGGAAGAGAATAAAAAGAAAAAAGATGTGGTTACAACCAAAAGCGGTCTTCAATATACGGTTGTAAAAAAGGGCGATGGTAAAATGCCATCCGCCACGGACAAGGTAAAAGTTCATTATCGCGGAACAACCCTGGATGGAGCTGAATTTGACAGCTCCTTTCAAAGAGGCGCTCCTGCCACATTCCCGGTTTCAGGCGTAATCAAAGGCTGGACAGAGGCCCTGCAATTGATGAAGGTGGGAAGCAAGTACAAACTCTTTGTTCCATCAGACCTGGCTTATGGAGATCGAGGTGCCGGCCCCAGAATCGGACCCAACCAGGTATTGATCTTTGACGTTGAACTGATCAGTATTGAAAAATAGAAATTCCTTGAGCCAATTTCAAAAGTCTGTTGTTGTAGTTCCGGCGAAAGCCTGACACGAAGTAAAGCGTAACACTATCCAATATTTTCAGTTCTTTTCTGGACATCAGCTTTCGCCGGTGTGACGCTTTTCAATCGTTTTGAAATTGGCTCCCTTAAAAAAAGAGTTGCGCCATCCCTATGAGACCCGGTATCTTCCGGGTCTCCGGGGTTTGGCTGGCCCGGATATCACTGAAATCTGAGGCTGCCCAACTGATGCATCTGCCTTTGAATCCAACGGCATCTCTCTTTCACATAGGGTGACGGTTTCCTGACCTTGAATCGTTTGGGATTGGGAAGCACAGCGGCTAAAAGAGCCGCATCCCTTTTTGCCAGATATCCGGCAGACCGTTTGCCCAGTAAATTCTCCGCTGCCGCATTCACGCCATAGACACCGTCACCGAACTCAGCGATATTCAGATAAACTTCCAGAATCCGTCTTTTGTCCCACAACAACTCCAGAAGCACAGTGAAATAAGCTTCAATCCCCTTTCGGACATAACTTCGCCCCGGCCATAGAAATAGATTCTTGGCCACCTGCTGGGTGATGGTGCTGGCTCCCCGCAAGCGTCCTTTCTTCTTTTTTTTCCCGATTGCATCCGAGATCGAGTCAAAATCAAAACCCCAATGGTTCATGAACTTCTGGTCTTCGGCAGCCACCACGGCCAGAAACATATGCGGAGGAATTTCTTCCCAGCTTACCCAGTGATAGTGAATTCCCGTCTTTCGTTCTTTCTGAAAAAGACCGGTAACATACCTTTCCATCATAAATGCGCTTGTGGGAGGTGGAAGCCAGCGCAGAACGAACACCAGCAGAATGGAAAAAACAAAAGCCACGACGACTGCCCATCCGGCAATCCGATAAAAACCTGACAGTTTTCGTTTAAATTGCTTTTGTTTTTTAAAACCGGTATTCATCTTATGTTCCATTACCTTTTATTTTTAAATTCATACTGCAGGTTCTCCTGCTTTTTTCCCAACCCGCTGAAAAAATCGTTTTTTACCATGCCATACAATCAGAAAAGGAGCAATTGTGAAAATCAGATTGGGTGTAATCAAAACTGTTGAATAATCGAATTATGAGAGCGGCTTCCAGCCGCGATATGGCTTTGTTCAAGATATCAATCAGGACAGTACTGTCGCGGCAAGATACCGCTCCCACAATGGGAGTAATCGAAACCCAACACTTTTAATTGCACCCAATCAGATTCCAGCTCTGTGAAAATACGGTTTTTCCGGATAGATGAATTTTTATCTTGCATCCATTCTCTATCGTTATTAGATAGAGGGTCAATCTGGGAAAAACAGATTTAGGTTCCGGGAGAATCGGGATTTTTGATTTGAGAAAATGAATCAGATGCATCCAAATTCAACAGAGGAGACTTGCAGAATGAACAACAGCGAATTCGCGGTCCGTCTCACGGACGTGAAGAAAAAATACCTGATGGGGAAAGTGGAAGTCGAAGCCCTCAAGGGCGTGTCCCTGGAAATTCCCGTTAAAAAATTCAATGTCATTATCGGCCCTTCCGGAAGCGGTAAAACCACCCTGCTGAACCTGCTGGGCTGCATCGACATTCCCTCTTCCGGTAAGTTGGAGGTCTGCGGACAGGATATTGCCCGGCTGAATGATAATCAGGCCTCGGATTTCAGGGCTCAGAATATCGGCTTTATCTTTCAGAATTTCAATCTCATTCCTGTACTGTCCGCATATGAAAATGTGGAATATCCCCTGCTGTTGATGAAAAAACCGGCCAGGGAACGCCGGGAGCTGACACTTAAAATGCTGGATGATGTCGGACTGACTTCACACAAGCATCACCGCCCGAACGAGTTGAGCGGCGGCCAGCGGCAGCGGGTCGCCATTGCCCGTGCACTGGTGAAAGGGCCGAAACTGGTGCTGGCGGATGAACCCACGGCCAATCTGGATTCCAAGACCGGGCAGGGCATCATCGATCTCATGTACAAAATGCAGTCTGAAAGCCATACCACTTTTATTTTCTCCTCCCATGACAAACAGGTCATGGAACATGCGGAAAAAGTGTTTGAAATTCACGATGGTCTGCTCATGGAAGAGAGGGGGAAATAAGATGAAAACGCTGCATATTGCTTTCAGGAATATTTTCCGGAACAGCCGTCGTTCCCTCATGACCATTCTTGCCATTACCGTCAGCGCCGTTGCCGTTCATCTGTTCGGAGGATATGTGGCCAATATCGTTTACGGTATGCAAACAAATTATGTATGTGATAACGGTCATTTACAGGTATATCAGGAAGGATTTTTCGATTACGGCGCAGGGAATCCGGCAGCCTATGGAATCAGCCGTTACCAGAATCTCATAAAGCTGATCACCCAGGATCCGCAATTGAAAGACCATATAACGATTGCGACCCCCATCCTCAAATTCTACGGTATTGCCGGAAACTTTAAAAAAGATGCATCCAAGACGTTTTTCGGGATCGGGTATGTTCCTTCGGATCTGAAAAAAATGAGGAAATGGAACGACTATGACATGAAGATACGGAAATCCCGCCTGAATCGGATCGTGCTTTCCGATGACGACATCGACGGTGGAATCATCGGTGAAGGAATGGCCCGGATGCTGTTGCTGTGCGAGGAGCTGAACGTAAAAAACTGCAAGGGAAAACTGCCGGAAAAGAGCGATGAAAAACCTGCTGCCACGGAAGATTTCAGTTTCCTGGAAGAATCAAATGGATTGAATGATATTCCTGAAAGCACGGACAAACGCCCCAGACTCGACCTTCTGGCAGCCACTGCAGCAGGTGCTCCCAATATTGTCACCATGTATGTCAACAATACGGAAGTCCAGGGGGTAAAAGCCCTGGATGACAATTACGCGGCCATGCATATTTCTCTGGCCCAGCGTCTTCTTTATGGAAAAGGGGAGAAAAAGGCTACCGGCATCGTCATCCAGCTCCGGCACACAAAGGATATCCCCTTTGTCAAAGCCCGGCTGGAAAAGCTTTTTGATGAAAACAGACTGGATCTGGAATTCAAAGATTATACCCAGATCGTCCCCATGTACCGCCAGGTCATCTCCTTTTTGTTCGCCCTTTTCAGCTTTATTGCAACGATCATGGGCGTGATTGTGCTGTTTACCATCATCAATACCATGACCATGAGCGTCATGGAACGGGTGGATGAGATCGGAACCATCCGCGCGCTGGGTCTGCGGCGGAGCGGAATATTAGGCCAGTTTATCGCAGAGGGACTATTGCTGGGCGTTCTGGGAGCTACCCTTGGTACGGTTGTATCCGTGATTGCCGCAACCGGAATCAATTCAGCGGGAATTATGTGGACGCCTCCCAATTATGTGGATCCGGTACCCCTGAAGATTATGGTTTTCCTGAATCCCTTATTGGCTCCTGGCTGCTGGCTGGGGCTGGTACTGCTGGCAGTGGCATCATCGATCTTTCCGGCAAGAAAAGCAGGGAAGATGGTGATCGTGGATGCGCTCAGACATGTTTGATAACCGGCTTGCGGTTGTCCGGAGATAGAATTATATTTTCCTGAATTTCGATGAGGAGGAATCCGTGAAACGACTATTGATCCTGATTCTGATTGCATTCCTGCCGGTTGCATCCATTGCCGGGCCTGCCAACAAAACCGCTGATGAGATCGTAGCGGCTTCGGATGCGGTGCGCAACCCCGGCAAACCGTTCAGCCTTTCGGTTTCCCTGCTGGAATACCGGGAAGGTGGTTTACAGGATAAAATGCTCCTGACCGTGTATTCCAAGGCTGATCAGAACAGCGGACAATACCGCAGCCTGATCCGTTTTATTGAACCGCTTCGGGATGAAAACAAACTCATGCTGAAAGACGGAAACAACCTTTGGTTTTTTGACCCCGAATCCAAGTCCAGCGTCCGCCTCTCTCCCCAGCAGCGGCTGATGGGACAGGCATCCAACGGAGATGTCGTGACCGTCAATTTTCATAAAGACTATAAAGCAACCATGGAAAACGAGGAAACGATCACCGACGCAGACCGGAAGCAGCGGAAATGTTATAAGCTTAATATGATGGCGCTCAACGAAACCGTCACCTATTACCGCATCGAATACTGGGTGGATACGGAAAATGATCAGCCTGTAAAGGGAAAATTCTATTCCGAAAGCGAGCGTCTGCTCAAAATAGCCTATTACCGGGGATATAAAGAAGAACTGGGTAAAATACGTCCAACGGAAATTATCATCATCGACGGGGTGGACAACAAACTGGTCACAAAGATGAACTACAGCAAGTATCAGTTTCGTGAAATCCCCGAGGATTGGTTCCAGAGAGAATATCTGCCGAGATTCAAAGGGGAATAAAATGATTCGGGTCTGGTGCGGATTCCTTACGGCAGCACTTTGGCTGTCGATCCTATTCATCTCCTCATCGGCGTTGTGCGCTCAGCAGGATGACGATCTGGGGCTGATACCCGACAATGTGCTGTCTCAACCCCCGGAAGAAGCTTCCGAAGCCCTGCCGGAAACATACCGGTTCAAGATCTATCTGGATGAAGCTGCCACGATGAATATCAAACGCACGGATCTTGCCGTTCCGGTGCCGTCTCTGGACGATTCCGACTGGAACAACCGCCTCAGCCTGGATGCAAAGACGGAAATCGATCTTTCATCGAACCTGTCGTTTATCATGGCGGATCGTCTGCATTATCTGCTGAAAGAAAACCAGGAAGAATCCGG
>CAMBQS010000169.1 GCA_945870015.1 Desulfocicer vacuolatum DSM 3385 | reverse complement strand
CTGTTGTTGTCGTTCCGGCGAAAGCCGGAAACGAAGTAACGCGTAACACTATCCAGTATTTTCAATTCTTTTCTGGACATCGGCTTTCGCCGGTGTGACACTTTTCAATCGTTTTGAAATTGGCTCGACAGGGTAAAATAAAAAGTTGTTCCCTTTCCAACCTCTGAATCCAGCCAGATCATTCCGCCGTGCCGTTCGATGATTTTTTTAACAATGGTCAAGCCTGCGCCGGTTCCGCCGCCGAATTTATCTCTGCTGTGAAGCCTCTTGAAAATCATGAAAATTTTATCCCTATGCTTTTCACGAATACCAATGCCGTTATCCCGGACATAATAAACCGGAAAGGTGATTTTTTTAAACCGCGATTCAGGCAGATTCCATTTTCCCGTATCACATTGCAGATATCCGATTTCAATCTGTTTTTCCGGTTTTTCATTGTATTTGATCGCGTTGGAAACCAGATTGAAGAATACTTCACTGATGCGAATGGCGTCGCATTGGATGGTTGGAAGACGGCTGGGTAAAAAAATCTGAACCGTCTGGTCCGGAAAAGAGGATTCTATGGTTTCCTTGACCTCGGCAATCAAAACATTCAGATCCACAGGGGTATAGAATAGATCGGTTCGTCCCACCTGAGAATAGGTCAGAAGAGACTGAATCAGGTCTTCTTCCCGTTTGCAAAGCCGTTTGAGGGTCTCCAGTTTATTTTTTCCCTCTGCATCGATTCTATCACCGTAATCTTCCATTAAAAAGGTTGCATAATTGGAAATGCCTCTGAGCGGCTCCCGCAAGTCATGAGAAGCAATATATGCAAAATCATCCAGTTCCCGGTTGCTTTTTTGAAGCGCTTCCTCCATTTTCTTACGATCCGTCACATCGTGTATAATGGAATAGAGAAGCTGTTTTTCTGCCACAATGATCGGACCGCTGAAAACCTCCACATCACGGATCTCCCCGTTTGCCAGGCGGTGATGAAAATAAAACTGGTTCCTTTTTTTCTCTTTGGCCAGCTTGATTTCAGCAGCCAATGCTTCCGGAGATATGGTATTGATATCCGATATCTTCATTTTCAGCAGGGTGTCATGATCATATTGATAGTAATTCGAAGCAGCAGGATTTGCATCCATGATACAGCCGTTTTCCGGATCGATCAGCAACATCACGGCATGGTTGTTGTGGAACAGACTTTTGTATCGTTTCTCGCTTTCCCGAAGTTTTTGTTCCGCTCTTTTGCTTTCACTGATGTCTTCAAATACCGTAGCAAACGTTTCCGGCTTGGGAGAGAAGACCGACACCCGGAAATGCTTGTCCATTGATGTAAAATAGGTTTCAAAAAAAGCCGGTTTTCCAGTCAAAGCAACATCTTTGAACTGTTCAAAATAGGGTGATATCTCTGATTTGTATAGCTCCCGGCCGGTTTTGCCCACCGCTGCATCGCGGGGTATTCCGGTATGCTTCGTATAGGCTGGATTGACATCCGTAATTTGATAGTCCACAGGTTCCTGTTTCTGATTGTACACAAGATCGTGAAGTGCAATTCCTTCAATGGAAGCTTCAAAAAGTTTCCGGAATTGATTTTCACTGTCATGCAATGCCTGCTGGATGATTTTTCTTTTGGTTATTTCCCGAAGAGAAAGAATCGTTGAGGTGTATTTTTCACTGACGTCCAGCATGGAAGCTGACATTACTTCAAAATAGCGTTTTTCAGAATGGATGACGGTACTGCACTCTATTACACTATCCGGCGTTCCATTGACTGATAATTTCTCGATGACCATTTCAATCCAGGGGAAAACTTCTTTCAATGGGCATCCGATAACCGTGTCGCATGTCATGTTCTGATTTTTATTTGAGTTGTCATTCTGAAAAAACCGGTTGTCCTCCGGCTTATAATAGATCGCACCTGGTAAACTGGCGGAATCGATCAGAGACATGGCTGCATGGTTCACATTGACAATCTCATGATTTCCATTCACGATTACAGCAGGATCGGAAAGGCTTTCAAAAACCGTCAGGTAGGCATTTTTCTCGTTGGTCATCCGGCGGTTGTTGGCCTGAAGCTCTTTGATAAACGCATCCTGATCCTTGCCGGTCCACTCCTGGCAGAATGCAATCTCAATGCGATCAAAGCTTCTGTCAATAAAAAGACGCGCCAACTCAAGATTCCAACCATCTTCTTTTTTTTCCTGAATCAGATCCACATAGCCTTGGCGATAATACTTCATCAAACCCAGAAACATGGAAAGAGAGACACCACGTTCACGATGACGCCTGGCTTCAATTACACCGAAATGGGTAAGCGGATCATTCTGAAAATCATCGTCCGGATTCATTTCCGGAACACTTCGATAATGATCCATCCCTTTTATAAGGGAAGCGGAAAGACCTGAAATGGATAATCGCCAGGCCTCTGCCAGTGTGGATGTGTATTTTGTATAATCATGAATTTTGGCATAATGGAGGACCCTGTGAATAAGCCAATCTTCATTTGCATGGATGGTTCGGGATATATTTTCCAATGACATCTGATGACTCGCTTTCAGGATGATGGATCTGTTTCCAGTTTCATGGATGGGTTGCACTCCTTCGTAACAATACAATTGCGTCCGTTGGTTTTGGCTTCATAAAGGGCCTGATCCGCAACCTTAAGAATTCTCTCTGCTGATTCGATCCCCTCTGTTGAAAATTTTGCGATACTGCTTCACCTCCTGTTTCAGCCTGAATTTTTCAAGAGAGTTGGAAATGATTCGCGACAATGGCGTAGCGCTCAGTTTGGATTTGGGCAGATAATCGTATGCACCTGCCTGAATCGCCCTGGAAGCAATGATTTCATCACCCTGACCGGTTATGACAACAACCGGAATATCCATATTTCTGCTATCCATTTCAATTAAAAATTCAATCCCGGTTCCGCATGGCAACTGATAGTCAAGCAGAATGAGATCGACCGGTTCTTGTTGAATCAACCGGAAAGCCTCGTCAAATGATCTGGCATGCAACAGACGAAACCTTTCAAAGGTACTCAGAATATTTGTAAGGTTATCATAATCCTCATCCGCATCTTCGATGGAAAGAAGGGTGACATTCTGATCGATTTTCAGGATGCTTGTTTCACCAGGGTAATGCTTGACCTCATGATGACGGATGGTTTGTATTTTTTTGACAATGTCCGCGATACGCTGCCCGGCAGATTCAATCTTTTTAACGTATTTCGAAAACTTATCCGGATTGTCCTGATCCATTTCCAGAAGCTGAATATTTCCCAGAAGCACCATCAGCGGCTGATTGAGTTCGTGAGCGGTTGCACCGGCCAATTGCAACAGAACTTTCAGGCGTTCTTCTTCAACCAGCGCTTTTTGCTGTTCAATGATTTGACGGTTGGCCTTCTCAAGTTCTTCAACGCTTTGCTGGAGTTCATCTGTCTTTTTTTGCAGCGCCTTCTCGCTGATTTTTTTTTCAATGGCATAGGTAATCGCCCGGGATAGAAGATCCTGGGTGATGAGGCTTTTCACCAGGTAGTCGGTCGCCCCGCTTTTCATGGCATTTACCGCGATTGTCTCATTTCCCTGACCTGTAAGGAATACGATGGGAATACCAGAAAATGTTTGATCTGCTCTAAGTTCCGCCAATAGCTCAATGCCATCCATATCCGGCAGATTGTAATCCATCAAAACACAGTCTATTTTTTCTGTATGAAGCTGTTCAATACCTTCTGTCGCTGTGTCTGCCTCAATAAATTCGAATCGATGATGAGTGATGCCTTTCAGCAATCGTTGATACAGCAACCGATCTTCCGGACTATCATCAATGATCAACAAACGGTATTGTGAGCCCCCCATTTTTTTCTACTCTCCCTTTGGAATGACCGCAATTTCAAACCAATATTCCTTCAATCGTTGGATTGCATTCATCAATCCACTCAGATCAACCGGCTTGCAGATATAGCTGCTGGCACCTGCCTGGTAGCATCGGTCAATATCATTTTTTTCAGAGGATGTGGTCAGTACGATGACCGGAATTTTTTTCAGCCGGCCGTTGCTTTTCAGCATTGCCAATACTTCATGGCCGTCTGTTCCAGGCAGATTCAGGTCCAGAAGAATAATCCCGGGCTTGGGCGCTTCCGCAGGCGGCGCATACCGGCCCCGGCAAAAAAGATACTCGATCGCTTCATCACCATCTTCACACCGGATAATCGGATTCAAAAGCCCTGCCTTTTGAAACGCACGCATCATTGCATGACAATCCTCCGGACTGTCTTCAACCATTAAAATCGGTTGATATGAAAGGATACTCATTGTTTATCCTCATATGGATTTTTTTGTTTACGCCGTAGGAAACCCAGGCAATTCTTTTTCAAAGAAAAGGCAGCTATGTACAGATCGAAAATGCCAGTGGAATGGCCTGCATTGCGCTTTCTGATATTTGCAGGGTGAAGGGAAAGACCGGTCAAAAAATCAATGGCCCCTTACCTCTGCCGCTTGATTCTTTTTACGCTTTTTTTCTTTTGGTTCAGTGGTTTTTTTTCTGCGTATTGGATTGTAACGGATCGACCATCAATCTTGGCTCCTTTCATGGTCTGTAAAACCTTTTCCGCAACACCGGCTTCGATTTCAAAGAAAGAAAATTCACGAAGAATTTCAACCTTGCCGATTTTCGTCCTCCGGATACCCGCTTTTTCACAGACCGTTCGAATAACCGCTCCTATTTCAATATTATCCATCTGCCCGGCATTCATAAAAAAACGGCGCACACTTTGAGGGTGTTTCCGATCATCCATCAGTTCTTTTTTTGGGCCGGCATCTTTTCTGGGTCCGGACTCATTGATATCGGCTGCATCTTTGTAATAGGTTAAAAAGCGGTTGAACTCGAGAGAGATAAATTTCTGAATCAGGTCTTCCCGGGTCAGATCAGATAGTGTCTGGTACACGGGGTTCAGAAATTTATCGATTTCATCATGATTCACTTCAACGGTTACGAGCTTATTGATCATTGAATACAGTTGATTCTCACACACCTCCCTTCCCGCGGGAACCTTCATGTATGTGAACTGAATCCCGGATTTATTTTCAATACTCCGGAGCTTTCCGGTTTCTTTTGTATTGATGATGGAAACGGACATTCCGGATTTTCCGGCACGGCCGGTCCGGCCGCTTCGATGGGTATAATTATCCGCTTCGTCCGGAAGCTTATAGTTTATTACATGGGATATATCCTGCACATCAATGCCTCTGGCCGCAACATCGGTTGCAATCAGTACCTGAATGGCTTTTTCCCTGTACCGGCGCATCACCTGATCCCGGACCTGCTGGGAAAGGTCTCCATGAAGGGATTCTGCATTATATCCGTCTTGAATCAATTTTTCCGCTATCTCCTGCGTCTCTTTCCGTGTACGGCAAAACACAAGACCGTAAATATCGGGATGAAAATCGATAATCCGTTTCAAGGCCGGGTATCTGTTTTTCTCTTTGACGACAAAATAGATATGCTTGATATTTTCAGCACCGCTGTTCTTTCTGCCAATGATCACTTCCTTCGGGGTATGCATATATTTCTTTGCAATACCCGATACTTCTTTCGGCATTGTCGCGGAAAAAAGCCAGATCCGCTTATGGGTTGGTGTCTGATCCAGGATGGCATTGATATCTTCCTGAAAACCCATATTCAGCATTTCATCCGCCTCATCCAGCACGACATAGGAAACTTTTGATAAATCAATCACCTTTCTCCGTATGAAATCCAGCAACCTTCCGGGAGTGGCCACAATAATATGGACGCCCCCTTTGATGCTCCGTCTCTGGTTCTCAATACTCGCTCCACCATACACGGCAACGATCTTCGCTTTGGGCAAATACTTACAGAATGAATTGATATCATTTGTAATTTGCATACACAATTCCCGGGTGGGGCAAAGAACCAATCCCTGTGTCCGGTTCAAGTCAAAATTAACAAGCTGAGCCATTGGCAATCCAAATGCGGCGGTTTTTCCGGTACCGGTCTGTGCAAGCCCGATGAAATCCTTGTCTCCGGACATAATCTCCGGAATGGCCTCTATCTGAATCGGAGTCGGATCAACAAATCCAAGATCGTTGATCGCTTGTATCAATTCAGGGTATAAATCAAAATTTTCAAAACTCATTTCAATACTTTCTTTGTCTGTTTCAGTTAACTCTGCTGCCTGATTACGAAAATCTATCTTATGGATGGACGCTCGCGTTGTATCAAAAAAAAGAAATGTGTTTGCGGTCTGGCGATAATGGATGCGAATTCACTTTTTTTCGAGTACTTTGTATGATGGATGAAAAATCAGAACCTGTCAATAAAATTTCAAAAATTTCAAAATGCATTGAATAATGCTTTTTTACATGCCATAAAGACCGGTATTAAATCAAGAAACACAATCACGATAATACAGATGGATAATGGCAGTGAAAACAACTTCTCATCTGATTACATCTTCAGGCCCGATAGAATGAAACATAAAAAAATGATGATTCTGCTTTTGCTTGGTTTCTGCCTTGTTCTTGGTTTTTGGATGAGAATCGTTTCAAGTCGGGAAACCATTGTTACCGGACCCATTTGGGGTGATGCAGGAGATTATTTTTTTTATGCCTATAATTTGCGTCATAACCATACATATTCAAGACTTACCCCGCCTTCTGAACAGTCCTCCATCGAAATGCAACCAGATGCCTTAAGAATGCCGGGATATCCGATATTTCTCCTCCCTTTTGTAAATTCGTTTCCCACAGCCCGTATCATACATCGAATTGTTTTTTTTCAGGTGCTGATCAGTACACTATCTATATTGATTGTCTTTATCGGATTTCGACGCATGATGCCGGATCATTTCTGCATTATTGTATGTGGTTTGATGGCCATAAGCCCCCATTTAATTACCGCCAACCTGTATATACTGACGGAATCGCTTTTTGGTTTTATTATGGTACTGTTTGTCTGGAATATCACAAAATTTTTTAAAACATTATCGATGATATGTTTATACAGTGCCAGTATTCTGATGGGTATCGGCATCCTTGTCCGTCCCGGATTGCAATTTTTCCCGCTCTTTCTGATTCCATTCTGGATATGGCATTACGGCAAATTGAAAGGGTTTCATTTCTTTGCCGTAACGGTTCTGGGAATCGCGCTGGTTCTCATGCCCTGGTATATCCGCAATATCATAAGCCTGGGTAAAATCTCGGATGACACCTTGAAAGTAAA
>CAMBQS010000168.1 GCA_945870015.1 Desulfocicer vacuolatum DSM 3385 | reverse complement strand
CAAAAATTTATGGGAGAGGATGAACGGGTTTAACTTGTCACACGAAAAAGGGGCTATGCTTTTTGCATAGCCCCTTTTTTGTTTTTATTTGATGGTGCCGAAGGCCGGACTTGAACCGGCACGGTTGTTACCACTACCCCCTCAAGATAGCGTGTCTACCAATTCCACCACTTCGGCACGAGGTATATTTTTTATTCTGCCTTGGCCGGAGGTTTTCCGGTCTGGGCAGGTGCAGCCGGTGTTTCAGCAGTCGCTTGCTGAGCCGGAGCCGAAGCTGGTGCGGCCGGTACTTCCGGTGCTTTTGCTGCGGGCTGGGCTGGCGCTGTCTGTTCAGCTTTGGTTTTTGCCTCTTTCATGATGGAAGTGGACTGGCGATTGGCAGATAGATATGCCAGGATAAAACAGGTTCCCATGAAGATAATGGCTGCAAAAGTGGTCGCCTTGCTTAAAAAAGAGCTGGCCCCGGTGCTGCCGAAAAGAGTCTGACTGCTGCCGCCGCCAAAAGCTGCGCCCATGTCTGCACCTTTACCGGTCTGAAGCAGCACGATCATGATCAGCGCCAGGCATACGATAACATGCAGTATTATAATTAAAATTTCCATATAATGACCAGATAGACCTTAACCTAAAAGTGTATGATTTTGCTGAATACTTCAGGATCCAGGCTTGCACCGCCAACCAGTGCTCCGTCAATATCCGGCATGGACATCAATTCTGCGATATTGTCCGGTTTGACGCTCCCTCCATATAATATCCTGATGGACTCAGCAAGGTTTTTGTCAAATTTTTTTTCAATCAGGGACCGCAAAAACCGGTGAACCTCCTGCGCCTGACCGCTGGTAGCGGTTTTACCCGTTCCAATGGCCCAGACAGGCTCGTAGGCAATCACCAGAGAGCGAAGATCCCCTGAAGAAAAACCTTCTAACCCCATTTGCACCTGTTTGTCAAGAATAGAAAATGTTTTATCCGCATCTCTTTCCGGTCCGGTCTCGCCAATGCACATGACCGGTATCAGTCCGGATTGAATAGCGGTATTGATTTTTTTATTGACCGATTGATCGGTTTCACCGAAAAACTGGCGGCGTTCGGAATGGCCGATGATCGCATAGCTGCATCCGGCAGACAGGATCATCTGGGCGGATATCTCTCCTGTATACGCACCCTGGGCTTCCCAGAAAAGATTCTGGGCTCCAAGCCCGACATTGGATCCGGCAGTGATTTTTGAAACCAGTGCAAGGGAGGTAAAGGTTGGTGCAATCATGATATCGGTATCTGTCACATCGGATGACAGTTTGACAAGCTTTGATGCAGTCTCAACCGCCTCTGAGCAGGTTTTGAACATTTTCCAGTTTCCGGCAATCAAGGGTTTCCGTTTTCCCATCACATTTCTCCTTGTCAGTGGATCATTCTGAATCCTTTGGAAATAGAAAAATACCTGAAACCAATTTTGTTTCAAGAGGTTTCAGGTATTTCTTTGCTGTTTTCATCCTTCCTTGTATGTTTACCTGAACGAATTGTCAATCAAAGCTGTGCGCCGATCATGACAGCCAGATCCACAAGGCGGTTGGAATACCCTGTTTCATTGTCATACCAGGCAAGGACTTTTACCATATCATTGATAACATAGGTGTTTGGGCCATCCACAATGGAAGACAGCCGGACGCCATTAAAATCGCATGATACCAGCGGTTTGTCGCTGTATCCCAATATTCCGGAAAGCGCTTTTTCAGATGCTTCCTGCAGTGCTTCATTGATTTGTGAAACAGTGATGCCGGCTTTTTCAATGGTCACGACAAGGTCGACAATCGAAACATTCGGAGTGGGGACGCGGATAGCCAGGCCGTTCAATTTCCCTTTCAGTTCCGGGAGTACCAGTGCGACCGCTTTGGCTGCACCCGTGGTTGTCGGGATCATCGAAAGTGCTGCGGATCTTGCCCTTCTCAGATCCTTGTGGGGGAAGTCAAGGAGACGCTGATCACCTGTGTAAGAATGAACCGTGGTCATCAGACCGCACTTGATACCAAAATTTTCAAGCAATACCTTGGCAACAGGTGCCAGGCAGTTTGTGGTGCAGGATGCATTGGAGATGATGTGATGCTGTCTCGGGTCATACTGGGTGGAGTTGACACCCATGACAATCGTGATATCCGGATCTGTGGCCGGTGCGGAGATGATGACTTTCCGGGCTCCGGCAGCCAGGTGTTTGCCGGCGGATTCACGATTTACAAACAGGCCGGTACACTCTGCCACGATATCCACATCAAACTCTTTCCAGCGAAGGCTTGCAGGATCTTTGATCGAGGTTACGGCAATGGACTTGCCGTCAATGACAATGGAATCATCCTTTGCCGAGATTTGATTTTCTAACGTGCCGTGAACCGAGTCATAGGTTAACAAATGTGCCAGGGTTTCCGGACTTGTCAGATCGTTAATGGCTACAACTTCAATATCTGAGCGCTCCATTGCAGCTCGACATACAATTCTTCCGATTCTTCCAAAACCATTAATCGCCATTTTGATACTCATCTTTTTCCTCCTTTGATAATTGACTGCAAGTATTTGGATCGTTTGTTGTTTAGAAAATGTTTAATGAATTGTTAAGATTCCCAGGATACTTTTTTCAGGCAGATGAATTAAAGATACGTTTTTTTTCATGGATCTGTTTCATCATAACAAGAGCATCTTCACCGGTTTCCGGATAGTACCGGGGCCGTTTCCCGACTGTTGTAAAACCCAGTTTGCGGTAAAGCGAGATCGCAGGAATATTTGAAACGCGTACTTCAAGATAAACAGCAACAGCTCCTTTTTCAGATGCAAATTGTGTGCTTTGTTGACATAAATATGTTGCTAATCCTATATGTTGCCATCTCCTCGCCACTCCAATCTTGAAGAGATGCATTTCATCAATGACAATACGAAAACAGATGTATGCAATGAGCTGAGATCCTTTGTCCGGTTCAGTAAGCATAATGGCAAAACTGAATGAACCTTCACAGGCCAACTCGTTTTCATAGGATACCCGGTCCCATGGTTTTGGAAAAAGTTCCTTTTCGATTTCAAGGATCCGGTCTATGTCTTCTGTTTCAACGGGCTTGATCTGCCAGGGGTTCAATGATTCAGCTCCGGCTTTGTCCCTTTAAAATACCACTGGCAAGGGAGATGCTTTTTTTCCCGAACTCTTCCAGGTTCTTTGCGATTTCGCTTAAGCCCATTTCATTGCGTATTCGTAACGCCTTGATCAGGATCGGAAGATTGACACCGGATAATACTTCAACCCGTCCTTCTTCCAGAAAGGAGTAGCTCAGGTTGGACGGAGTACCGCCGAACATGTCCGTGAGGATCAACACGCCCTTGTTCTGGTGAACTTCTTTCATTCCGGCTGATATTTTATCCAATAATTTTTGAGGATTATCATTCAGATCAATGGATATGGAAACAACCCCTTCCGGCCGTTTTCCGAGAATGAATTCAGCAGCTTCGATCAGGGCATCGCCTAATTTACAATGTGTCGCAATAACAATACCGGTCATGAATCCTCTTATATTATCCTTGATTCCCGATCCATCGGGATTTTGGGTGAAATATCAGAATCAAACAATATGTCTAATTTTTTATAGATTCAAATGAGATGCAGAAAATCATTCTCCTTTATCACGATGCGTAATTGCGACCTGTTTGCCTTGAAGGCTAAGATGTTCATATACCTTTTTTGCGATTGCAACGCTGCGGTGCCTGCCGCCTGTGCACCCAAAAGCGATGGTTAAATATGCTTTCCCCTCCTTTTCATACAAAGGAAGTAAATAGTCAAGCAAATCCATATACTTTTTTAAAAAAGTTTCAGTCTCTTCCGTATTCAATACAAAATCCTGAACTGCCTTATTTTCACCATCATAGGGCTTAAGCTCTGGTATAAAATATGGATTTTTCAGAAACCGCACATCAATGATCAGGTCGGAATCATTCGGGATACCCTGCTTGAAGCCAAAAGACATGATATGGGTCTGCATGGTATTGATGGTTATATTTTCCCGGACATATTTGAAAATAATTGATTTCAGCTCATGGACATTGAGCGCCGACGTATCAATAATTTTATGTGCCTGTTTTCTCAGAATCTTTAGCTGATTTCGTTCATCACGGATTCCATCCATGATGGTTTTATGGGAAGATAACGGATGATGTCTTCTGGTCTGGCTGTATCGCCTCCTCAGGATCTCATCATCGGCTTCGAGAAACAGGATTCTCAGTTTATATCCATCTGAATTCAGTTTTTGCACCACTTTCTGATACTTCAAGATGAATTCCTTATCCCGGAGGTCCATTCCAAATACAAAACCGGGTATATCCGGGGAATGATATAAAGGAAGATCAATAAATTGCGGTAAAAGTGAGACCGGCATATTGTCAACACAATAGAACCCTGCATCTTCAAATGCTGCGATTGCCGTGCTTTTTCCGGATCCTGAAAGCCCTGAAATAATAGTAATGTTTTTTTTATCCACGTTGAAAAGACCAGGGAGATTTTCCCCCGTACTGTTTTTGGGGAAGGGGAGTGTGAAGTCACAATCCCCCCTTTGTACAAATGAAAGAGCCAATTTCAAAACTATTAAAAAGCATCACACCGGCGAAAGTCGGTGTCCAGAAAGAGCTGAAAATACTGGATTCTAGTTTTCGCCGGAACTACAACAACGGACTTTTGAAATTGGCTCGAAAGGATGGTTTTGAAGGAAAGAAACAGGAAAATCTCAGCGCCTGTTAAAAATCTTCGTCATCCGCTTCAATGATTGATATAACCTCTTCTTTTGTTGAAACGTTTTTTAATTTTTTTTTGAGTTCTTCATTTTTTAATAAACGGGAAATCCGTGCCAGCAGTTTCAAGTGAAGTCCGGTCGAGTTTTCAGGGGTACACAGTAAAAAAAAGATGTGGGTCGGTCTTCCATCCATGGACTCAAAATTCACTCCCTTTTTGCTCAATCCAAAACCAATAACAGGTGAATCGAGCGCTTTGAGTTTACCATGAGGAATGCCGATTCCTCCATCAATGCCGGTACTTCCTAACTTCTCCCTTTCCATGAGGATTCGAACCAGTTTTTCACGATCCACTCCTGTCATCTTCGCAACAGGTGCGGCAAGTTCTTCCAGAACTTCTTTTTTTTCTGTTGACTTCAGATCTGTTAAAATGGTTTCTTTATGTAAAACTTCAAGGATTTTCATTCATTACCACCAGCACACCTGTATCCGGAATCAGATCCGGCTCGGCTGAATCAGCCCATAATCACCGTCTGAGCGACGATAAAGTACGTTCACCCGGTCTGTCCGTGCATTTGTAAAAACAAAAAAATGGTCATCAACCAGGTCCATCTGCATAATGGCCTCTTCAACATCCATCGGCTTATATTCAATATTTTGCACTTTTATCTGTCGGGGGAGGTCTTCTTCCAGATATGGCATGTCTAAGGGAGGCTCAAACCCCTTGTTTTTTTTCCTGGATACGGGTCTTCTTTTTTTCATTTTCTGCTTGTTTTTTTTCAACTGGGTTTCCAATTTATCCAGTACCATATCGATAGCTGAATACATATCGTTTGTTTCTTCTTTCCCAACAATGTTCAGTCTGTCCCCAATCAGACTGATTTCTGCGATATGACGGAATTTTTCAACGGAAAGCACAACATTTGCTTCAGCCGGATTATCAAGGAGTTTGTCTAATCTGTTAAGCTTGTCCTGAATAAAAGATTTAAGGTGATCAGAAGAATCAATGTTCTTAAAAGTTACAGATGTCTGCATAGTACCTCCCTAATACTGTTTGCGTTTATTGGAAGATAATACTCCTAACATTTCCCGGTACTTGGCAACTGTTCTTCTTGCAATGTCGATATTTGCCTCCTTTAATAATTTTGCGATCTTATCATCACTGTAAGGTCTTCTCGCATCCTCTGTTTCAATCAGTTTACGTATTTTATCCTGTACACTGGTGGAAGCAATTGCTTCACCGTGTAACCGGTTGATTGAACTGTTGAAAAAATACTTCAGCTCAAATATTCCCTGAGGAGTGTAGGCGTATTTGTTTGTCGTAACGCGGCTTATGGTTGATTCATGCATCTCAATATCCTGGGCAACATCCCGCAGTACCATGGGTTTCAGGTGCGAGATGCCTTTTTCAAAAAAATCTTTTTGAAATTTTAAAATACTCTCCATCACTTTATAGATGGTTTTTTGCCGCTGGTGGATGCTTCGGATCAACCAGGCTGCTGAGCGCATCTTATCCTGGAGATAATCTTTTGTTTTACTTTCAATTTTTTCACCCCGGCTGACTGCTTTTTTATAGTAGGGGTTGATCCGCAGTTTGGGCATTCCATCATCATTCAGCATGATGATGAATTCATCTTCATATTGATACACATAGATATCCGGGCTGATGTATTGTGGTTCTTCATCAGAGTATTCACGTCCTGGTTTGGGTTCCAGCATCCGGATAATATTTACGGCAGTGACAACTTCTTTAATCGATATCTTGAGCGCCTTGCAGATTGCTTTATAGTTTTTATTCTCTAGATGTTTGATATGGTTTTGGATAATTTCAACAACAATGGAATCCGCCAGTCCAAAATGTTCTGCCTGAATCAGCAGGCACTCTTTCAGATCTCTTGCACAGACACCGATTGGATCAAATGTTTGCAGTGTTTTAAGTATGTATTCAACAATTTGAACGGGCTGTCCGCTTGTTTCGGCGATCTCTTCGACACTGATTTCAAGATACCCGTCACGGTTCAGATTCCCGATAATCAGACTTCCGATTTTTTCTTCCAGATCGGATGGTAATATCATCAACAGTTGCCACAGCAAATGGTCCTTTAAAGACTTCTTGCCGGCAATAAAGGTTTCATAAACAGGGGCATCTCTTTTTTCGGTTTCATAATTGGTTCTGCCTGGCGTATTGTATTCATCGAGGTAGTTGCTCCAGTCAATATCATTCTGGATAGTTTCCTCAACGCGGACTTCTTTCAATACAGTTGTATCAATTTCGGGTTCTGAGATTTCCGATTGTTTCTGCGCGATATTGTCATCAGCGACATCCTGAAATTCTTCAAGTGCGGGATTGTTTTCCAGTTCCTGACTGATCATATCCACCATTTCAAGCCTGGACAACTGGAGAAGCTTGATCGCCATCTGAAGCTGGGGAGTCATGATCAACTGTTGGGATAGTTTGAGCTGTTGTCGTAATTCAAGTG
>CAMBQS010000167.1 GCA_945870015.1 Desulfocicer vacuolatum DSM 3385 | reverse complement strand
AAGACAGGCTTCAACACACTGGTAACATTCCGAACAATAACCGCAATTCAAACAACGCTCTGCTTCTTTCTGACCGGATTCTTCATCAAATCCAAGTTCCACTTCATTAAAATTACCGATACGTTCTTTGAGCGGCAGTTCATTCTGTTTTAATCTTGCCTGAACCAGTTGACCTTCCGGTATGGGTCTGTAAACAGGATTTTCATTACCCATCGGCTTCCGGCCTTCCGCCATATCCTCGCCATCCAGGTACCGGACAATTGATTCAGCCGCTTCTTTGCCCGCTGCAATTGCGCCAATCGCTATCCACGGACCGGTCTGAAGATCACCTCCCGCAAAAACCCCTTTCCGTTCCGCTGCGTATGTGACAGTATCCACATCCGCTGTTCCCCAACGGGAAAAATTCAACCCCGTCACATCCTCAAAGGCCGATAAATCCGCTCTCTGACCGATTGCCGGAATAATCTGATCAACCTCAAGATCGTATTCACTTCCGGGTATGGGAACCGGTCTTTTCCGTCCGGAAGAATCCGGTTCGCTCAGTTCCATCCGGATACATCGAACTCCCGATACCCTGCCCTCTTTCACAACAATTTCCTGCGGTGCGGACAAATAGATTATCTTGACACCTTCTTCCTCTGCTGCATGAATCTCCTCTTCCCAGGCCGGCATTTCCGATCTGGTTCTCCGATACACAATCGTAACCTCTTCCGCCCCCAGACGAATCACAGAACGGGAGACATCAATGGCAACATTCCCTCCTCCGATAATGGCCACCTTTTTCCCGATATCCGCCCTGCCGGTAAGATTTACTTCCTTTAAAAAATCAACCCCCTGACGAACGCCTTCCGCCCCTTCCCCAGGTACGCCTAGTTCAATCCCCTTATGGGCTCCAGTAGCCAGATATACTGCTTTGTAGTCCCCATCCAGGAGGTCATCCACGCTCAAGTCCGGACCCAGTGGAGTATTGGTTTTGATCTCCACTCCCAGATTTGTGATTACCTCAATTTCTTGGTCAAGGACAGAAGGTGGAAGACGGTGATCCGGTATTCCCACCCTCAGCATTCCTCCCGGCAAGGGCAAAGCTTCAAAAATTGTTGATTTGATACCTCTGCGCGCCAGATGATACGCAGCAGACAATCCTGCCGGACCCGAACCGATGATGGCCACTTTTTCTTTTCTCGCAGGAAGACATTCAATCTTGACCTTTCGGGGATCGAACTGATCCGCTGCAAGCCTTTTCAGTTTACAGATCGCAACAGGTGCTTCCACTTCGGAACGTCGGCATGCATCTTCGCATCCATGTGGACAGATTCTCCCAAGAACACCGGGAAGCGGAAGATCTTCCATGATAATTTTTAATGCTTCTTCATATTTCCCCTGCTTCACCATCTGGACATACCCCTGAACATTGATGCCGGCAGGGCATGCAAGCCGGCAGGGAGCTTTGTCCTTTTTATCAATGGCAAAGGCTCCGGGTATGGCCTGGGCATATCTCTTGTAAGCTGCTTTTTTTACGGAAAGCCCTTCATCATATTCATTCGGAAGAATTACCGGGCATACTTTTCCGCACTCACCGCAACTTGTACACTTTGAAAGGTCAATAAAGCGGGGATGTTGCTTTACAAGTGCCTTAAAGTTACCACTCCCCCCTTCCAGATTCTCAAGTTCACTGTTTGTTAATAATTCAATGTTAATGTGCCGGCCGACCTCGACCAGTTTCGGAGAGATGATTCACATGGCACAATCGTTTGTGGGAAAGGTTTTATCAAGCTGGGACATCAACCCGCCGATAGCGGATGACTTCTCAACGAGATAAACATAATATCCTGAATTGGCGAGATCAAGGGCTGACTGCATTCCGGCAATGCCACCGCCCACAACCATTACAGATCCAATGACTTTCTTGGTCATACACCCCTCCATATACAGCCTGAGAAATGGTTGAGAAGGTTTTTCCCGATCTAAATACATTGTTCTTTCTGGGTTACATTGTTTTTACTCATCAAACACAAATTTTGTCAACCCAAATCTGTTGCTTTAGATGATCTTCAACTCTGACATTGTCGTAATAAAGAGTTCCGGAATATTCAATACACTTTTACCTTGAAACTTGGAGTCATGCCATGATACGATTTTACAATGGTTGTTATCGTAAAAACCGGTTTCGCGCTATCGGAGGGAGAAAAATGTTGACTAACCCAATGGTTATTATGAATATTGCTCTCATCGGTGGTGGAACATTCTGCAAAGATTTTCTGACCAAATCCACGTTTGAATACCGCCATGAAATTGATGCGAAAATCATCGCTGTTGCAGATCCGGATCCCAAGGCCCCGGGTATGATACTGGCAAAAAAAATCGGCCTTCACACAGAAACCGATTATCATCAATTGTATTCGACTGATTATGATATCCAGCTTCTAATCCTCATGACGCCTGAAGCAACGGTTTTAGAAGATGTACTGGCAACAAAACCCGGTCATATCCGATTAATATCCTATCAAACCTTTGAGATACTATGGACCGCCATCAGTCTTGAAGAAAAAAAATTGAGGGCCAGAACAAAAGAGATTGAAACAATTATTGATGGAATTCGTGATTTTATTCTTGTGTTGACGCCGGATATGAAAGTTGTCGAAGTAAACCAGGCTTTTCTCCAAAAAACCGGATACAGCCGGAAGAATGTCATCGGAAAAAAATGTTTTCAGATCTACCATAAAATAGATCACCCTTGTGATGAAAGAAATATCAACTGCCCGCTGAAAGATGTTATCAAAAACAAACGGCAAATCCGGCAAATTCAAACCCGGATGATGCCCAATATGGAAAAAAGATACTATGAAGTCAATATCTATCCCATCTGGGAAAAAGATGGTGAGATTTCAAAATTTATCCATATCAGCAAAGACATCACAGAACATAAACAAAAAGAAGCTGAAATCACGAGCAGGCTGGAGGAGATGGTGAACGACCGCACCAGGCAGCTCAAGGAAACACATGCGAAACTGCTTCATCAGGATAAAATGGCTTCTCTTGGGAAACTCGCAGCTTCCGTGGTCCATGAAATCAACAACCCGATTGCCGGGATCCTGAATCTGATTCTGCTCATAAAAAGGATTATCGTCGAAGATGGTTTCACGAACAAAGACGCTGCCCTGTTTCAGAATTACCTGACTTTAATGGAAACCGAAACCAGACGCACAAGCAGAATCGTTTCCAACCTTTTAACCTTTTCCCGGCAGTCCAAAATGGAACTGAAAAGCGTCGATATCAACAAACTTGTCGAAAAAACCCTTTTCCTCAATTCGAACCTTCTCAAAATCGACAATGCACGTATTGAAACCAGACTGGATCCAAATCTGCCCAAAATAATCGGTTCAGAAGATCAGATTCTCCAGGTTTTCATGAACATCATTTCAAACGCTGCCGAAGCGATTGAAGCTGTCGGCGGTGGGTTGCTATGCATCGAAACGCATCATTCTTTAAAAAACAGCACAGTGAATACCATATTCACGGATACTGGTTCAGGAATACCCCGTGAAAACCTCACCAAGCTGTTCGAACCTTTTTTTACCACCAAAAAACAAGGAAAAGGTGTCGGACTCGGGTTATCTGTTGCTTACGGTATCATACAGGAACATGGCGGCAGTATTAATGTGGAATCAAAAAAAACCAATGGAACAAAATTTACAATTGAACTTCCGGTTGACTCCGCATCCACGCTGAAAAAGTAAAATGGAGGTTTTTCAATGAGCGGTATCAAAATCCTTGTTGTTGATGATGAACTCATCATGAGAGAATCTTTAGCGGGCTGGCTGGAACGGGACGGTCATATTGTTGAAAAGACAGAAAGCGGTGAAGAAGCGCTTGAAAAAATAAAAACAACGCATTTTGACATCCTTCTCCTGGACATTCAAATGGGAGGAATCAGCGGCCTGGAAGTGTTAAAAAAAATTAAAGAAAATGACTCGGATACAGAAGTCGTGATGATAACGGCCTATGGCTCCATTCCAACCGCGATAGAAGCGATCCGGAACGGCGCCTTTGACTATCTGTTAAAGCCTTTTGATCCGGTTGAGCTGGGTGTAATAATTGATAAAATCATAAAACATCAGGCTCAGGCACGGGAAAACCTGTATTTAAAAGAGCAGTATAAGGATCGAACCCGATTTGAAAGCATGCTTGGACAATCGCCTCCCATGCAACAGGTTTTTAATCTTGTTCAGGATATTGCTCCCGTGGAATCCACGGTATTGATTCTTGGCGAAACCGGTACCGGAAAAGGACTGGCGGCAAAAGCCATCCATACTGCCAGTCCGCTTTCAGAAGGCCCTTTTGTTGTTGTAAACTGCGGGGCCATACCGGAACATCTTATGGAAACGGAACTATTCGGCCACCAAAAAGGTGCTTTTACCGATGCAGGTGAAACCAAGAAAGGAAGACTTGAACTGGCTCATGGTGGAACCATTTTTTTAGACGAAATCGGAGAAATCAGCATGAGAATGCAGATTGATCTTTTACGGGTTCTGGAGGACAGGGTTTTCTATCGAGTCGGAGGAACACAGCCAATTCATGTTGATTTCAGAGTGATTGCCGCAACCAATCAAAATCTTGAAGCCCTGATCGAAAACGGAACCTTCAGAGAGGATCTTTACTATCGATTAAATGTTATTTCATTTACAATGCCGCCATTACGAAAACGAAAAGAAGACTTGCCGCTTCTTGCCAACCACTTTCTGCGCCGTTTCTCACAGGAAACCAAAAAACAGATCGATAAAATCAGCCGAGAAGCAATGGATGAGATGATGGTTTACGAATGGCCGGGGAATGTCAGGGAACTTGAAAATGCCATTGAACGAGCTGTTGTCATCGGAAAACATCGAAGTATTCAGCCGGGTGATTTACCGCTTTTCAAAAATGACTGTCATGCTCTGCCGGAAGGATTTTCCCTGAAAGATATTGAAAAAGCGCATATTGTCAAAATCCTGTCCGACAGCAAATGGAACATATCAAAAAGCGCGAAAATTCTGGGTATCGACCGATCCACACTATATAACAAATTGAAAGCATACCAGATTCAAAAAACAAGTTGAAAAATCATGTAAAACATTTCATCATCCTCTCACCTATCGGAGAAATAGAGGTTTCCATATTAACCGCTATTGCACATAGCATGAAGCGTATTTTTGGCTTTCCGGCTCAAATATCCTCTCTGCTTTCGGATATCTCGTTTGCATATGACAACAACCGAAACCAATATAATTCCACTCAGATTCTCAATCAATTATCAACCCGTCTGCCTGAAAATGCATCCAGAATCCTTGCCATCACAAATGTTGATTTATTCATTCCGATTTTGACCTATGTTTATGGAGAAGCCCAACTGGGAGGAATATCTGCGATCCTGTCTGTCCATCGGTTAATGGAATTCAGTACGCAGATAAATGCAGACGCGATTGTTTCTGAAAGAATATGCAAAGAAGCGATTCACGAAATCGGGCATACGTTTAATCTGAAACATTGCAAAGATCCGGCCTGTATCATGCATTACTGCCGCTGCATAAGCGATGTTGATTGTAAAACCGACCAACTTTGCCGATACTGTCAGATTCTTTTAACAGATGAATTGAAAAAAATGGAAAAAAGTGAGTGATTGGAATTGTTATGCGTTCTTTACAAACAGTCGGAAGAGATTACGGTTTCTTTTCATCTCCTGAACTGGTAAAAAAATCCATGAATGATTTCAACTGGAAGTTATCCTTCATTGGATTGGCTTTGATCCCGGATATGTCCATGCTCAAATCAATCCATTTTTTAAACTGCTCTTCAAACATACCCCTTGCTTTTATATAGTTCTGAATGGCCTGATGAAAATATTTTTCAAAAAATTCCCCCAGCAAATTATCTCCATACTGAATAATCAGATGCAGAACCGGGGAAGGTAAAAGTGCATTTTTATTTTTCACTTCCTCAAGAACGATCTGGGTTAAAATAAAATTCGTAACATCCTCTTTGGTTTTGGCATCCCTGACCTCAACCTGTGTGCCTTCCCGGATCATATCCGCAACCTGGTTCAGTGTGATGTACCTGCTTTTTTCAGTATCGTATAAGCGCCGATTTGCATATTTTTTGATCAATACCCTTTCAGACATATCTGTTATCTCCTGACAATGATCACACCCAAAAAAATCATAATGGAGATATCATACCGGCCAATTCCAGATCATGCAATAGGGTATTCAAGCAAGCGCTTTTTAAAAAAATCTTGTTGTCAATCGTTCCCACGATGATTCAGAAAGGTTCCCATAGATATCATGCCCCAATTGCCCTCCATCCGCAGCCAGCGGTCCTTTTTCAGCCTCGATCAACTGATAGAGAGCTTCAATCTCCTCTGAAAGAAATGACGTTGCCTCATCTCCGATCATCAGGGATTTCAGATTCTCTCGCAGGTTATCCGTATGTATCCTCATCACCCAGCCATCTGTATATGCGGAGGACTTCCCTTTTTTCATTGAAGACAGCATATCCTGGTTCAACGCTGTCACGATCCCGGAAACCGGAGAAACCATTGCTGCCTCCTTATTTCCACGCCGGAGGTGGATACTTCTCTCTCCCTGACATACGACCTTTCCCAAGAGCGGGCTCTTAATTTCATCCAGAGGGCCGGTAACCCGCAACGAAAAATCATCCATCCCGACACAAACCTCTGCGTCCTCCTCCAGCTTGATCCAGCTATGTCCGCGATGAAGATAATATCCCTGCGGGAGTTTGAAGCCATGAATATCCAGAATTTCTATAGGTGTAACAACAGCATGAACAATATGTTGATCATCAAAGTATTGATCAAACTCACAATTCCGGCAATGATACTCATTGATACAGATCCGGAATTGAATTTTTCCTTTCATGGAATGAAGACAAGGCCTTTTGCCTGGCGGCTTTTCCCGCATTTTTTCCTTCCAGAAAACAATCTTGCTTCCGCTGCCTTTCCATTTCAGCCCCTGTTTTTGAAACCTCCGGTTTCTTTCCGAAACCCTCATCATTGCTTTGTCAAACTGACAGCTCCCGCATTGAAAATCAGTATGGCATACCTTGTGTTGCACCACCCCTGCCTGGGTCCATAAACATTCAAAAGGTCTGTTTTTCATGGTTTTGTTTGCCGATTCACTTTTCATCTTCTCCTCCTGACAAAATTCAGGTTATCCGTTCAATTACAATAAATACAGATCAAGTTTTCAGAAAAGTTTTCGCAAGGTTCGTCCATCCAAGTTGAGGTAAATGGCCAAAAATATCATCGGCCAGGTACCCTCCATCCACTGCAAGGGGGCCTGCGACATCTTCAATCATTCTTTCCAATGTGTCGATTTCTCCATTCATCCAGTCCAGGCTCTCCGAATC
>CAMBQS010000166.1 GCA_945870015.1 Desulfocicer vacuolatum DSM 3385 | reverse complement strand
CAGGTCCCGGAAAAGCTGCATGCATTCCTTAATCCGGAATCAGCGGTCCTCCTTCCTGATTCAGTATACGGACAATCCGGAATGGTTATCTGAAACCGTTAAAAACAGAACCCCCATTATCCACCATCACGATCCGTCCCCTTTTTCTGACTTCAGGAGTCCATACAGAGTCCGGCACCTGGGCAGTTGCGTTTTTCCCGGTTTCTGGAGATACGTTACCTGACGAGCCAAAAACGATGAATTAAATACTGTGTCCCCAGCACTCTTACAATAGGCTCATGCGACGAGGAACGAATACCGGTTTTCACTATCGAACTCTCTTAAAACCACTTTTTTGCTGTCCAAAAGATGGTTCTAAGACCTTAAACTGTTCCACTTTTAACGGCCATTTTATAAATTTTCAATCAGTTAGTTTGGTCTACCCCCCACTACCCAATTAAGTATCATATTCCCGGAATTCCAGAGGCGAACAACCTCTCAATCTTCCCGAAGGGCGGCGCACTGTCTCTCAATTCCCCCCTCGAGGGGGGCGCAGGGGGGGGGTGTAAATTCAAAAAACACACACAACCACCCAAAAACAATGCGCATCAACCGCCGCTTCATGAATAATTTTAAGACTTCGTCGTTCAAACTCATGAATAATGGCTCGTAAGCAAAAAACAGGAGTGTAGAATTTAAGGAACGCCCGCAAAACCGCAAAGGAGAATATTTATGAAGGGAGATTAAAGCCGGAGATATCATGATTCCTATCAAGACAGCGATTAATTATAATGATCACATCATTAAACTGATGTATGAGATGGTGGAGACCAATACAAGTTTTTTGCCCGTACTCAAGGAAGGCCGGGTTGTCGGTGTGGTTCGCTCCGTTGATATATTCCATGAGATCGCCAAGATCGCTTTGGAAGACTATCGAGGGGTTGCTCAATCATCATCTATCTGAAAAAGAAATACCGTCCAGGGCAGGTGTTTTTCTGTGAATGATGGGATACAGGCAGTTCCGTGTGAAGTAATCGATTCCCTTTTTGTTGAAATGCATGTGATCATAGTAAAACTGTTTATCCTGAACACATGAGGCACAGTTGTAGTACATCACGCCGCTCTCCCGGGAGGCGGTTTCTGCAAGAAGTTTGTCCACCTCGGGGAGTCCGGGGAAATCCAGCATGAGAAGGGGAAGCATCACATAGGTGATCCAGGCGCCATTCTTTTGAACCAGTCGATTGATATCACCCACCTTGCGGGAGTATTTGTCAAAATTTTTCAGATCATATTTTGAAAGATAGTGCTGGCGGGCTTCCTCCAGTTTTATTGAATCAATTTTTTGTAAGGTTCCATCCGTTAATCCAGGGGCAGCATAACGGGAAATTTTTTTCCAGTCGGTTACGGCGATCATCTGAAGATAGGAAAATAAACGGTCTGAAGGGTAGCAGTCCGTGATCAGCTTCCAGAAAATGAAGAGTTCAAACGGCTCATCCCTGAGAAAGAAATCGTTGTCTTCGTTGTTGATGGCGGAAAAAAAGACCCAGGGGTCTACCAGGTATATGACATGATCAACCGTATTGCCCCTGCTGAAGAAATAGGAAAGATGTACCTCCGCCGGCATCAGCCCGCCTCCTCCTCCCTTGGACAGGTTGGCGACTTTCCCCTCCAGGATCTGTTCCACCATGGCATGATTGCCATCTCTGGAAAAAACACGGCCTCTGGAAGTTCCCAGGAGAACAACCGGATAATGCTGGTTTTCGCTCAGTACCAGGAGATTGGATTCGCTCTCGTCATAGGACAGATGGATGTCTCTGTGCTGTCCGGAGAAATACCAGAGGAGCCCTGCAAGAATGCTGATATTCACGGAAGCGAACAGGGCAGCCTTGAAAATGAAAATTTTTCCTTTCATATCTGGAACATAATCCTTTACAATTCATCAGAACTGGAAATAGATGAACTCCTGTTTAACTCCGAAAACACTCAGTATAAAAACAGCCCAGACAGAGACAGTATAGATTGTCCATCGCACCGGAAGTGGAAACCGTCCGATGGTTTCGTGAATTTTTTCTTTTCCTTCGGTCATCTCTATCAGGAACAATGAGAAGATCACAAAAATGATGAATATAAAAGAGTGTGCTCCGACAACGTCGATCCCGATCTGTCCGGGATCGATCAGAACCATTTTGCGGATGATGGAAAATGCATCTGTCACGGAATTGGCCCGGAAAAAAAGCCATGCAAAACAGACCATGGTCATGGTGATCCCCACCTGAACCGCATGGTTCCATCTGGATGTTTTATTCGGAAACAGCCTGTCCGCTATCCGCTGCTGAAACCCTCCCGTCATGTTTTCCAGAATCAGCACGCTTCCGTGAAAAGCTCCCCAGATTACGAAAGTCCAGTCTGCACCATGCCAGAGACCGCTCAAAAGAAAGGTGATGAAAAGATTGTAGTACCAATGCCATTTTGCGACCCGGTTTCCACCCAGCGGGATATACAGGTAGTCCCGAAACCAGGTGGAAAGGGATATATGCCAGCGTTGCCAGAAATCCCGGAAGGATGTTGAAAAATAGGGGCGGTTGAAATTTTCCATAAGGTCATAGCCCATAACCTTGGCCCCTCCCCGGGCCATATCGGTATATCCGGAAAAATCACAGTATATCTGGATGGTATAAAATATGGTAGCAAGTATCAGTGGGACACCCTGGTAATCGCCGACATGATTGTACACCCGGTTGACATAGACAGCCAGATGATCCGCGATGATGATTTTTTTCATCAACCCCCACAACATGAGCCTCAGACCGTCCGTCACTCCCTGATAATCAAAAGGGTGCTCCTTTTTGAATTGCGGCAGCAGAAGATGGGCCCGGTTAATGGGGCCGGCCAGAAGCTGAGGCCAGAAAGCCACAAAGAGTGCAAAAATTCCCGGATGTCGCTCCGCCCGGGTTCGTCCGTTGTATACATCAACGATATAACCGAGGGTCTGGAAGGTATAGAAGGAGATCCCCACAGGCAGCAGCATATGAAACAGCGGGACATCATAGAGAATGTTCCAGGCGTTGAATACTTCATTTATGGATCTGCTGAAAAAATTGAAATACTTGAAAAAAAACAGCATGCCGAGATTGAACAGGATGCCGAACCGGAGATATTTCCATCGGCCTTTTTTTTCAGGAATTGCGGTCATCCGAATGCCAATGATGTAGTTTACAAGGGTCGAACCCAGCAGGAGGAAAATGTATTCGACCTTCCAGCACATATAGAAATAATAGCTGACCCCAAGGAGCATTATCCAACGGAATCGGTGAGGAATTGAATAATAGATGCTGACGGTGATCAGAAAGAAAACAGCAAATTGAAAGGAACTGAAAATCATGTCTGTCGATAGATGAAGTTTGGATAACCGGTTTGCCACTCCGGTTGTTTATTTTCCCGGCACCGGCATCCGGAGATCAAAAGTATAGAGACCGGAATCTGTTCTGTCAAACGGAAAATCAATTAAGGTTTGACAATAGAATGAGGATATGATCTTTTTTGCATCTACAAAAGAGCATGATTCATCACAATGGAGCTGAATATTTTGAGGCGGTTCACAGGTTTTCACAAATCATGAAAAATTATGTATCGATTTATCATTTTGTAAAATTGCATCGGAAAATCATCATGGGATGGAGCGTGGCGATGATCATCACGTTCTTCCTCTGGATTGAATGCGTAAGGTCTGGAATGGAATGGACCCCTGTTGTCTGGAAGGAATATTACAAGAGCGGTCCGGTTGGCCGGAATCTTCCTGATTTTTCCCGTGCAGGATACCTTATGGGTGATCAGCCGGTTCCGGATACGAAAAGACCGGTGTTTGATGTCACGGATTCACGGTTCGGAGCGGTTCCCAATGATGGCCGGGAGGATACGAGAGCGATTCAGGCCGCCGTGGAAGCAGCAGGAAAGGCGGGAGGGGGCGTTGTATTCCTGCCAAAGGGGAGGTATGACATTCATAAAACACCGGATTCACCTTTCCTTCAGATCACTCACAATCATGTTATCCTGCGTGGTCAGGGATCTGATGAAACCGGAACCATCCTTTATATGGGAGCTCCGGGAAAGGCGGAGCGGGTCAGAAGGCTGGGAAGTGTCCCGGCTGAAAAAGAGTCTCGTCACTATACGGCGGTTGCGGTCATGGGGCAGGAGGATATGCAGGAACTGGCTGTTTTCACCCGCAGTGTGGCCCGGGGTCAGACAGACGTCACAATATCGGACACAGGGGCACTTACCAAAGGTCAGACCGTGGTGATGGAATGCATCGACCCATTGATTGATGAAAAGAGTCCGCTTCCGGAAAAGGCGGATATTTCCGCCCAATTGACCGCCCCTTTTCAGTTTGTTAAGGCACAGACCGACAGTTTCGGCAGTGCCTCCCGGAAAAATTCCTGGATTGCCGGAATTGAAAAAATCCTGGACCGTCAAACCATCCGGCTGACCAGACCCATGCGGTTTGATCTGTTCAACCGTTATTCACCCAGGATATATTCATTCAATGGTCTTTCCGGTGTTGGAATTGAACATCTGCGCATCGAAAGCGCCTGGCCGGGAAATTACCGGCATCACAAGCCCTGTGAAGGGGCGGATGGATCGGTGATCCGGACGGCCAAGGAACAGGATTATCTCTGGGGCGGGATATGGATCAGCAGCGCAGTAAACGGATGGGTACGGGATGTTGTTTTCAGAAATATGACCCAGGGGATCATCCTGAGCCATTCCGCACAGTGGACGATTCAGGATATCCAATTTCATGGTCATGACGGGCATGCCGGCATCACCATTGGCTGGAGCAACGACAATCTGGTTGAGCGGGTTGATTTTCATGCACAAATGGTTCACCCGGTCACTGTCAAGATGATGGCTGCGGGAAATGTTTTTACCGACTGTAAAACCCATTATGAAGGAAGAGATCGTATAACAGCAACAGACACCGCTCTGGATTTTCACGGCATTTTCCCTTATGAAAATTTGTTTGAGAAGATGAACGGGTTCTATATCTGTCCGGGCGGAGATTTGAGCGTGCTCCCCCACGCCGGTGTGAGGAATGTTTTCTGGAATATTCAGGCTCCGGAAAGGATAGATGGTTACGGTGATTATGCAGGGGATTCGTTCATTCAGACGTATGACTATGGAAGCACATCATCGAAAACCCCTGCGACCATGTACGAACATTTTCCCCAGGCATTTTATATCGGAATTGTGCGCAAGGGAAATCAAATGGTTACCATCGGGAACTCGACAAAAAACAGGCAGAATGAATGGATGACGGTTGAGGGGCTCAACTGTCAGGGCATCTCTGTTCCCTCCTTGTACGAAGCCCAGCGCAAAGGAATCAGACCATCCGTTTCCCGTAATTGAATCAATTGGAGGGAGTTTTTTTCAGATATCGTTAAAAAAATTATTATTTATTCTTGCCAAAAGAAAACCATGCATTAATTTATAGGACAAGTTTGGTTACCCGTCCGATCATATGGCGATGGGGGGCCTTTTTCTGAATAAGATTCTATTTTTATTCAACTATCAGAGAAGATGATATCCTGGCAATCTTGAATTAAACAAGGAGGAATGAACCATGCCTGCAAAAACGATTATATATAGTGCAAAAGCCCGTGAATCCATGCTGAAGGGTGTAAACACCCTGGCCAATGCCGTAAAGGTAACACTGGGTCCCAAGGGTAACAATGTTGTTCTGGACAAGTCTTTTGGATCACCCACGGTCACAAAAGATGGTGTGACCGTTGCCAAAGAGATCCAGCTAGAAGATAAATTTGAAAACATGGGTGCTCAGATGGTCAAGGAGGTTGCCAGCAAGACAAGCGATACTGCCGGAGATGGAACGACCACGGCAACGGTTCTGGCCCAGGCTATCTATAGCGAGGGACAAAAATTGGTAAGCGCCGGTATGAATCCTATGGCGCTGAAGCGTGGAATTGACAAAGGTGTAGAGGCTGTTGTTGCAGAACTTAAGCTGTTATCCAAGCCGACAAAAGATAAAAAAGAGATTGAACAGGTCGGCATCATATCGGCCAACAGCGATGAAACCATTGGCAGGCTGATTTCGGAAGCGATGGAGAAGGTAGGCAAGGAGGGGGTCATCACAGTAGAAGAAGCAAAAAGCATGGAGACTGCACTGGAGGTTGTCGAAGGGATGCAGTTTGACCGCGGGTACCTGTCCCCCTACTTTATTACCAATTCTGAAAGAATGGAGGTTCTGCTGAATGACCCGATGATTCTGATCCATGAAAAGAAAGTTGCAGGGATGAAGAATATGGTGCCTTTGCTGGAAGAGGTGTCAAAATCCGGGAAACCCCTTCTCATTATTGCCGAGGATGTGGAAGGAGAAGCCCTGGCAACGCTGATTGTCAATAAGCTGCGTGGCAAACTGAAAGTAGCTGCGGTGAAAGCACCTGGTTTCGGGGACCGGCGAAAGTCCATGCTGGAAGATATTGCCATCCTGACCGGCGGTCAGATGATCTCCGAGGATCTGGGTATCAAGCTCGAAAATATTAAAATGAAAGACCTGGGTACCTGCAAAAAGGTAAAAATTGATAAAAACAACACAACGATCGTGGACGGAGGCGGAACCAGGACTGCAATCGAGGGCCGGGTCAGACAGATCCGGGCTCAGATTGAGGAGACCACCTCTGATTATGATCGTGAAAAATTGCAGGAACGGCTGGCCAAGATCATTGGTGGTGTGGCGGTTATCAATATCGGAGCGGCCACGGAAACCGAGATGAAAGAGAAAAAAGCCCGGGTGGAAGATGCCCTGAACGCAACCCGCGCTGCTGTGGAAGAAGGTATTGTTCCCGGAGGAGGCGTTGCCCTTGTCCGATGTTTGCCGGCTTTGGAAAAAATCAAGGTAAAAGGCGAGGAAAAGAGCGGTATTGCCATTTTAAAGCATGCCATCATGGAACCCTTGCGGCAGATCGCGGAAAATGCAGGTCATGAAGGTACCGTGGTTCTCAATAAAGTGCTTGAGGGCAAGGATGATTTTGGTTTTAATGCCCAGACCGAGACCTATGAAAATCTTTTGGCGGCCGGTGTGATCGACCCGACCAAAGTAGTACGGTTTGCCATTCAGAATGCCGCATCTGTTTCCGGTCTGATGCTGACCACCGAGGCGATGATTGCCGAAGCACCGAAAAAGAAAAAGAAATCGTCTATGCCACAGCATAATGAAATGGATGACGATATGTATTAATGCCGAACACGGAACCGTCCGTACCCGTAAAAGGGAACGTTCCATGAATCACAGTCCTGAAATCATCAGAGATCAGACAATTATCTTTGATTTCCGGGTTCATGGAACGTCCCCTGCATTGCAGGCTGGTATGGGTGCTTGGGGTATCCCGCGGTGTCAGTAATTATAATTCGCGGAAAGAT
>CAMBQS010000165.1 GCA_945870015.1 Desulfocicer vacuolatum DSM 3385 | reverse complement strand
ACCGGCGACAAAATAATCAAATCCCTTACAGAAAATTCTTCGATTTATTATGTTGAAATCAGTTTAAAACCGCTGACCGGGGAAATGAGTGAAACCCTTATCCACAACATGCTCAACATCCGGGGGCTTTCCCGCACGATCATCGATCAGATCATTGAACGATCCGGCGGCAACCCATTTTTCATTGAAGAGGTGGTGCGCTCCTTCATTGATGAAGGGGCTGTGGTCCGAACAAATGGAGAATTCAAGGTCACCGAGAAGGTGAAGGATGTGGTCATTCCGTACATCATCAATGATGTGCTCATGGCCAGAATTGACCGGCTGGATGAGAAGACCCGCGATCTGGTCAAGGTTGCCTCGGTGATCGGAAGAAACTTTTTCTATCGCATTCTCACGGAAGTGGCAAAGACGGTGGACGGGATCGATGACCGTTTGACCTATTTGAAGCAGATCGAACTTATCCGGGAACGGAAACGGATGGAGGAGCTGGAGTATCTTTTCAAGCACGCCCTTGCCCAGGAAGCTGCCTATGACTCGATCCTTCAGCAGAAGCGAAAAAATCTTCACCTTCTGGTGGCACAATCCATTGAGAAGGTGTTCGACAACCGGCTGCATGAATTTTACGGCATGCTGGCACTGCATTACGTAAAAGGCGAAAACCACGAAAAAGCCGAAGAATATCTGATAAAGGCAGGTGAGGAGGCGCTTCGATCTTCGTCATCCAGTGAGGCATTAAATTATTACCAGGAAGGGTTAAAACTGTATCTTCAGGCAAATCAAGATACCGCTGATCCGGAAAAGCTGGCCATGTTCGAGAAAAACATCGCCATCGCCCTTTATAATAAATGCCGGTGGGAAGAAGCCGTGGAGCACACCGATAATGCCTTTCGATATTGGAATATCCCCACCAATCCGAATAAAGTATTTACGTTGTTAAAATCTTCCATGAATATCTTTTTTCTTCTTACGGGTCTTTACCAATTTTTTAAAAACGCCAAGCATATCCCCAGCCCAAGGGAAAAGGAAATGTTGGATTTGTGGTATAAAAAGGGCACAGCGCTCGTTTATTTCGATACTACCAGATTTTTTTTTCATCTACTGGGCAGTTTTGATATGCCTATTAAATTTGATATTGCGAAATCAAGCGATACTTTTTCCATTTTCACTGGATCAGCAGTAATATTTTCATGGGTTGGGGTTTTATTTACAATTTCACAAAAGCTCTTGATGATCAGTAAAAGACATATGGATGAAAACAATATTCAAATCTCGATGAACTATCAAACAGTTTATGTAATATTCTGCTTCCTTTCAAGAAAATGGGATTTGGAGCAACAAGTTAATCTGAACACTGATTTTATTGATGCTGCCCTCAAAAGAGGGCTGTTTTGGGAAGCAACCAATTTATTTGGATGGCTTACACATTTAAAGACTTTGAAAGGGGATTTTTCCGGTTGCGATTCCATGATAGCCAAACTGTTTCACATCGGCAGCACCTGCAATTATGATCTTGCAACGATTTACGCTCGTCTATATATTACCATCTATTATCTGAATAAAGGTCGATTATCCGAAGCGTTAATAGAAGCCGAGCGGGAGTATTTTATTTCAACTAAAAACCATTCGGAACTTCTTGAATTAATTTTATTGGGCACAAAGGCTGAAATTCAAATCCGGTTGGGCTATTTTGAAAATGCCAAAGAATCATTAAAACAGGCCAAATTTATTTTAGAAAAAAGAGAATTCCCTGCTCCTCATGAATTAGTAGCTTTTCTTATTTCCCAATTCATGGCTGATCTATTTCTATTAGAAAATAACCCAAATGCCATGAATAAAACCAGCAGAAATGATGTGGCACTCCTTCCTAAGAAGGCGTATCAAAGCGGCAAGGCGGCACTAAAAATCATAAAAAGATATCCTCCATATCGTGAAAAAGTTTACAGACTGATGGGTGAATATCACTGGCTCATCGGCAAACAGAAAAAAGCGCTCAAATGGTGGAACAAATCCATTAAAACCGGTGAAGCCATGGGCGCCAGGCCGGATCTATCCCGTACTTATTTTGAGGTGGGAAAGCGCCTGCTGGAGCCCGGCAGCAAGTACAAAACATTGAACGGCATTACCGCCGAAGAATACCTCCAAAAAGCCCGTACCCTGTTTAAAGAGATGGATCTGCAATGGGATCTGGATGAACTGGATAAGGTGATGTCGGCGAGGGGATAGGGAAGTGGGTGATTCTGGATTCAATAAACCTCCATCAACGATTTCCACCTTTGAAATTCCGTTTCCATTGGAAGCCCCTTTTTTTTCAGAACAGCGGTCATTTTTTCATCATTAAACCGCACATAGGGATTGACCTTCAATTCATCCGCCAGTGTGGAGAAAACATGGTATGGGTCATATTTTGAAAGAAACCGGTCCAGCTCTGGATTGTCCGGGTCTATAGTTCGGGCAAACTGAATTGCATACCTTACATAGTCATGTCCTGCATATACAATGGTTGTTTCAGGAAGATCAAATATCAGCTTGATGGATGAAAAGAAAGCGTTCAGATCCCCGGTAAAACAGTTGCCGACCGTTCCGTTAAACAGGGTATCTCCGGAAACGATGAAACTATCTGCATGAAAGATCAGGGAATCCTCTGTATGCCCTGGTGTATGAAAAACCTGTATGATTTCGTTATCCAGCAGAATGGTTTTTTGCTTCCGGAGGGTCTGGTTGTCTATAAATTCTGCGTCGGTTCTGTCAAGGATCTCCCGGTTCCCGGAAACATGATCCGGATGCATGTGGGTGTTGGTCACGTATTGCAAATGCAGTTTGGAATCTTGGATATAAGAGAGAATTGAATCGACAGCTCCGGCGTCAATGGCCATGGCGGATTGGCTGCCATGCAGAAGATAGCTGAAATTGTCAGTTGAATATCGAAACTGTTTGATCTGCATGCCTTTCTCCATTCATCAATTGTTTAATCTTGAAGATCGGTTGTTTTCTTCCAGTAGTAGTAAATCCAGGCGCCATATTCAGCAAGAACCCATTTTACCTGTCTTCCGGATTT
The DNA here is from genome assembly GCA_945870015.1 of Desulfocicer vacuolatum DSM 3385. Classification (GTDB taxonomy): domain Bacteria; phylum Desulfobacterota; class Desulfobacteria; order Desulfobacterales; family SURF-7; genus QZKS01. The sequence goes on along the minus strand of CAMBQS010000165.1, from coordinate 4,399 downwards.
CCACCAGGCATCGGGTTGGAATGGATCTTCCTTTGCAGACACAACGCTGATTTCCGCTTTTTGTTGAAACAGATCATTCCAGATATGATACGCCCTTTTTGAATGGAATTTGCTGGTTGTGATGATGAGTTTTGTATATCCCTGCAGGAGCAGTTTGTCTCCAACAAATTCCGCTTCACTCACGGTATCATAAACATCTTCCGCACTGATGCATTGAACCTTGTTTTCAGGGACATCGAAGATGGACAGTATGCGCAGATGGTCTTCACACCAGTGACAGGCGGGTTCAAACCCCATATCTTCTATCTTCCTTACTGTATCGGTTTTCCGATTTCCATTGATAATGATCTGTTTGGCAAAACCTTTCCGCCATATCTGTGCGGCTTCGATCAGGCGGGGATAATATTCAACCCCGGTTGCCAGAACAACGACAGCATCGGCAGGAGAAAGCGGAGAATCCATGACCAGGGCTTGTCCTGCGAGTGTCAGCAGGTTGTCTGATCGGAAAACGAGTATAAACAGCAGAACAACCAGAATCGGAATATATAAAGCGTATCTTTTGAGCCGTGCTTTTTTAGCGATTTGCTGTTCCGAAGGCTGAATCGCAGATCGGTTATTCATATTTGTATTCGGAAATTGTTTTTCCAATCTTCCGGTTCAGGGAAATGGCTTGTTCCAGCGTACCGTTTTCCTGTTTGAGTTCTTTCCGCAAGATCAGATGCGTCTTGTCCATCTCATCAGACAGAAAAGCAATCGATTTGATGGTCGAAGCCAGCAGGGCGTTAAAGTGATTGATTTTTTCAGCAAGCTGCTTTCCTTCATCATTCTTTCTGAGATGGATTTGAAAATTGATATCATTATGGATCATTCGATCCAGTGAATCCTCAAGCCGGTAAATCGGTCCGGCAAATCGGTGCGTAAAAAAGGTGGCAAGACAGATCAGCAGTGCTGCCCCTGTAATGATATAAAACCAGTAGGAACCCAGTATTCTGGATAGAAGCGGAGCGCCGGATGGGTCCAGAACTCCTTCATGACCCATGAAGTAGGTAATCAGTTTGATGGAGAAGAAGGTATAGATACCGCTTAGGACAGCCGTTCCAATACCGATCAGAAGCAGGAAACTGAAAATCGATTTATACAAGGAGAGTTGTTTCTGGAAAAAATATTTTCGTTTGTTTTTATTGCCGGCCATGTTGCCCCCATGAAAGTGATTTGAATCAATCGTTTCTTTGTCTGAACTTCCGGAAAGATTATCAGGATTAAGAGAAAATGTAAAGCATTGTATTGTAATGGTTAAAATTGAGTTATTTCGCTTTGCGAATCAATTTTCGCCGGTTTGCATCTAAGCCATTCCGGGCGGACTGATAACAGCAAAGCGGTTATGGCTCTGTCTGAAATCCATCTGAAGAATGATCCACCAGGCGGCCGTTTTCCATCGTAATAATGAATCCTTCCACATCGGGTAACGGATTGATCAATTCCAGACCTTTTTGAGGGCCCATTACCATGACGGCGGTGGCAAGACCGTCTGCATAGGTGCAGGTGTCTGCAATAATGGATACGCTCACCACCTGATTGGAAACCGGAAATCCGGTTTGGGGATCAAGGATATGGGAGTAGATCTTTCCGTCCTGCTCAAAAAAATTTCGATAATCCCCACTGGTGGCCATGGCTTTGTTCTCAAGGGGCACAATCTTGTATACCTCGGTATAGGGTGCTCCTTTTTCCGGTCTGTTGATGCCGACACGCCATTTTTTACCATCAAGCCTGCGACCTTTGGCAAACACCTCACCCCCGATTTCTACCAGATAATTTTTAATTTGGTTCTGCTCGATCAATTGTGCGATCTGATCCACCCCATATCCCTTTGCGATAGAAGCAAGGGTCAGGGAAATATCTGCCATATTTTTGGAAATCTTGTTGTCTGAATGAATTTCAATGTGCTGAAAACCGGTCTTTTGAAGCAATGCCCTGATTTTTCCAGCAGGAGGGATTTTTCTCTCATTTCCGGCTTTCCCGAATCCCCACAAATCCACCAGAGGGCCAACTGTTCCATCCCATGAGCCATTTGTCTGGTGATGAATGGTTTTGGCTGTTTTCAGCACAGACAGGAAATCTTTGGAAACAGACAGGGTTGTATGGGCGCCAAGAGCGTTCAATGCGCTGAGTTCGCTATCTTTTCGAAAAACAGACATGCTGTGGTTGATCTCATCAAGACGGGCGTCGATTTTTGTTTGCAGCTCTTCAAGGTCATCATGGTAGCCGATGATAAGTTTAATATTGTAAAAGGTTCCCATGGTACGCCCGGACAGAGACGCTTCTTTTTTCGCTGCGTATCCGCCGGCCGGGATGATCAACAGGAGAATAAACAGGATAAGGATTTTTTTCATATCAACAGATCCTTTCAACAGATTCGTGGTAGTTGCTCACCGGTTTGCATGTCGATAATTCTTTCTCCACCGATTCCGGTTACCATAATGACTCGGCCCGGACGGGTGTCTGTTGCTTCTCCGATCACACAGGCATCCTTGCCGGCCGGATCTTTTTGAATGGCCGAAAGGACTGCTTCAACTTCTGATGGTGGAACAAAGGCAAGCAGTTTCCCTTCATTTGCGACATACAGCGGATCAAAACCAAGCAATTCACAGATCCCGGCCACTTCTTTTTTTACCGGTATCTGATCTTCATAAATTGTAATTCCAAGAGAGGACTGGGCAGCGATTTCATTGAGTGTCGTTCCCACGCCGCCTCTGGTTGGATCACGCAGAACATGAATATTTTTACTGACCGAAAACATGGATTGAACCATGTGGTTCAGCGGAGCGGAATCGCTTTTAATCCCGGAATCAAAAGTTAATCCTTCCCGTTGGGTGAGAATGGTCATCCCGTGGTCAGCAATCGTCCCGCTTACAATAATCTGATCCCCGACACGCGCTTTTTCTCCGCCGACATGGACTCCATCCGGTATCCATCCGATTCCCGAGGTGTTGATGAAAATTTTATCCGCAGCTCCTTTGGGAACAATCTTGGTATCTCCGGTAACGATCAGTACATTTGCCAGCCGGGCAGCTTTTCCCATATCAAAGAGAATACGTCTGAGTTCTTCGATCGGAAACCCTTCCTCAATAACCATACCCACACTCAAATACAGTGGACGTGAACCACACATGGACAAATCATTTACTGTCCCATTAATTGCAAGGTCTCCGATACTTCCACCTGGAAAAAACAGAGGAGAGACCGTGTAGGTATCGGTTGAGAATGCCAGACGGACTCCATTAATTTCAAGATTTGCACCATCATTGAGCGTGGAAAGGATCGGATTGTCAAATACCGGCAGCATGATGTTCCGGATCATGGCGTTCGACAGCTTTCCGCCGCTGCCATGATCCAACAGGATATGATCAATCGTCATTACATAAACCTCTGTTTGTTTCCGAATATTGATTTTTAGATTTTCCGGCAATATTTATTACCGAATCCATCCTCTCTATTGCCAACCGGCTAACCGGCAAACGGGCCAACCGGCTAACCGGCCAACGGGCCAACCGACCAACCGGTCACCCCCTATGATACTTATCATATGCCGCACATATCCCTTCACTTGAAACCATGCAGGGGCCAACCGGGTGTAATGGTGTACATGTTTTTTGATACAAGGCGCAATCCAATGGTGTTTTAACACCGGTCAGGACTTCACCACAAGCACATCCTTTTGGTTCCGGGGCCTGCTGCGCTGAGATCTGAAATCGTATAGTTGCATCAAAAGCTTCATATGCTTTTTGAAAAAATAATCCGCTGTCCGGAATCGGTCCGATTCCTCGCCAGAATGCATTTCCGGACTGGAAAACAGTTTTCAAAAGGGATTGGGCTTTCAAATTGCCTTCTTCTGTTACTGCACGGGGATAGGCATTTTCAAGATCTTTTTTTCCGGTTTCGATCTGTCTGACCAGCATGCTGATACCGGATAAAATATCAACCGGTTCAAATCCGGCAATCACACACGGAATCGGGTAGTTGTTTACAAAACCACGATAGGCTCCGGCTCCGATTATCACTGAAACATGTCCGGGGAGAAGAAATCCGTTAATGTTAATTTCTTTTGTTTGCAGGAGTGCAGTCAGTGCCGGAACAACCTGTTTGTGGGCGGAAATCACGGAGAAGTTGGTCAGATTCAAGCGCTGGGCAGAAAGAACGGATGCAGCAATCGTCGGGGCCGTGGTTTCAAAACCCACGCCTAAAAATACCACTTCCTTATCCGGATGCTTTTTTGCAATTTCCAGTGCATCAAAAGCAGAATAAACCATACGGATATCCTGTCCTTTTGCCCGTTCCTTCTGAAGGGAGGAGTTGGAACCCGGAACACGCATCAGATCCCCAAAGGTTGTGATGATTACAT
>CAMBQS010000164.1 GCA_945870015.1 Desulfocicer vacuolatum DSM 3385 | reverse complement strand
AGGCATAAAAATGCGACAACAACTGAGAAATATTTAAAAAAACTTGGTTTAAAACCATTAAGCAAAGGTCTTGAGGAAGGATTCAAAAGATCGGCTGAGATTATTGATTTAAACCAAAAGAAAACCTCCAAAGTGGGTTGCTTTGAAGGTTAAAGGGTGTCCGGCAGGGTGTCCGGATTTTATAACAATCTGATTAACTTTTTTAAGTACATGTATTTGCTTGGTGATCCCAAGGGGATTTGAACCCCTGTTACCGGCGTGAGAGGCCAGCGTCCTAACCACTAGACGATGGGACCATTGAAGGCATTTTTACTATCCTAACTCTCAAGTTTTGTCAATGTCAATATCATTTTCAAGATATTGGATTCAAATATTCCGGCTTTTTCCTGTCTTGTAACCCAGGAGAAAATAAAAAACCGGCCCGACAAAAGGCAGAAAAGCGACAAAAGCCCAGAGTACTTTTTTCCCCATGGATCCGAAATCCTTGCGCGCAATATCAATAAAAGCAATACAGGTAAAAAGGTAAAACAAAATTCCGGCAGAGACGATCAGATGTGCGGTGGTCATTTTCAGCCTTTCAATCGTTGAGCAATATCAATAAGCGTATTTGCATATGGTTTGCTGTAATTATATCGCAGCAACACCTGATACTGTTTGTCACGATCCAGACCCGGGCTCCAGCCATGAACTTTGAGATAATTGGCAATGCTGGCTATGGCATCTGCATGGTCAAACAGGTTGATGCGGCCGTCCAGATTTCCATCTCTGGCGATTTTTAAAACATTGCTGGGCATAAACTGGCAGATCCCAAGGGCTCCGGCATAGGAACCGTTGATGGATAAAGGATCAACCGCCTCTTGCTGGGTATAGGTGATAAATGCTTTTAATTCATTATACGCCCAATCGGTTTTCCGATCCGACCAGGAATTGAACTGGCTTCGCGTATGATCGCTTGTTTTCGACATTTTGTTCCAGATAAATTCTCTTGATTCAGGGTCGGAAAGGGCTGCCATGGTAGAGAGGGAATTCAGGATTGAACTTCCGCCAAGATAGGTTCCGAGCCTGGTTTCAACCAGCATGATCGCAGTGATCACCTCTTTTTCCACACCATACACTCTTTCCGCCATCTGAAGCGTTGATTGATGCTGCTCCATATATTGCCTGGCTTTCTGAATATTGGACCCGGAAAGAAACTGACCATAATTCAGCTTTGACTCCTGGTGGACAGAAAACAGAGAGACTCCCCGTGTATCAAAACGAACTTCCGCGCGACGGAATAGTTCCTGAATCTGTTTTTCATCAAAACCGTCTTTGATCAGCCTTTTGGCAAGGGCATCCAGATACATCATTTCCGATTCTGTTGAGGAAAGGGAATCCAAAGGCACTATGACAAAAAAAAGAAAAATACTGAAAAAACAAAAAAATCTGCTGATACATTTCCATAGTAAACCATAATCTGCCATCTCAGGAGCGCCCTCCATTTATATCAATGGGAATCTTATACCGTTTTCGACGGCTAAAGCCGGCCAAATGTGTAAATCCGACAGCAACAAGATCGGATATAACCTGTTTGAAATATCGCCCCACCTCGTCAGGATGATGGGCATCGGATGCAAGGGTGATTTCAATTCCCTTGTGAAAACAAATTTTTAACAACTCGGGTCCAGGATAAATCTCCTGCGCGGAATGAGTTAATCCACTGGTATTCACTTCCACGGTCAAATTCTTATACCTGATTTTGGATAATATTTCATCAAATTTATCAACAACCGCCTCAGAAAGTGGAGCATGAAACTTTTTGACCACATCCAGATGGCAAATGGTATCAAAAAAATCACAATTCAGCAGTTGATCCAGCTCTTCTATATAATGAAGGCAAAGATTTTCAAAATCAATTTTGGAAAGCGCTGTCTGTTCCCTGCGGCTGACAATATTCATTCCGTTGACAAAATGAACCGAGCCGCCAATGACATCAAAAGAGTACGGTCTGATAATTTCATGAATCCGGTCGATCTGATCCGGGATGAAATCCACCTCAAGACCGGCGCGGATCCGGATCTGTTTCCAGTACTGATATTTCAATTTCTGTACGGCCTGAAAATAAAGCCCCACTTCCGACGGGCACATGGAATTTCTTCTGCCTTGCCCGTTGACCGTCAGATGATCCAGAAAACAGATTTCCCGAAGCCCGAGTTCAATTGCTTTTTTTACATAGGATTCCATGCTTTTCCGAGCATGATTGCAAAGGGGGGTATGGATATGGTAATCGATCACGTCTGTATCTTCATCTGTCCATGAAATGAAAAAAGGGTCACCGATACTGTTTTGTTGATAGGCCAAGGATGACATGGTATAGGTGCCATTGTCAATTGAATCTGCTGAATTTTATTCATCGGGCAAGGAGCCCTGACATACACCGTGAAAAAAAACGAAAAAACCATCTTTATCTGTCAATCCTGCGGATATCAGACACCAAAGTGGATGGGGAAATGCCCGGACTGCAATGAATGGCAGACCTTTGTTGAGGAATCTAAAAAAAAAGAGCCCTGCCGGTTTGGCAAATCAGGCAGCATCTCCGGTATCCAGGAACCCATACCCATTAACGCCATTGAATTGATCAAAGAGCACCGTCTTCTCACCGGAATCAAGGAGTTTGACAGGGTCCTGGGCGGCGGCCTGGTTTCCGGAAGCCTGGTTCTGATCGGTGGTGATCCGGGTATCGGGAAGTCCACCCTGATGCTCCAGGCCCTTCATGGACTGGCAATGAAAGGCCGCAAGGTCTTATATGTTTCGGGTGAAGAATCCATCAAGCAGATCAAAATCAGGAGTGAACGGCTTTCAACCGCATCCTCGGACATGCTGGTTGTTTCCGAAATCGACCTGGAAACCATCATTTCCATGGTCGACAAACATCAACCCGATGTGCTGGTGATTGACTCCATTCAAACCATGTTCAACGGAGACCTGAATTCCGCTCCCGGAAGCGTGAGCCAGGTTCGGGAATCCACCATGCATCTGATGCTGATGGCCAAGAAAACCGGAATCCCCACCTTTCTTGTCGGGCATGTGACCAAGGATGGTGCCATTGCAGGCCCACGAATCATGGAACATATGGTGGATACGGTTCTTTACTTTGAAGGAGACCGGAACCATGTGTTCCGGATATTGAGGGCTGTCAAAAACCGGTTCGGGTCCACCAATGAAATCGGTGTGTTTGAAATGAAAGAAAAGGGCCTGGATGAGGTGGACAATCCATCAGCGGTTTTTCTTTCCGAGCGTCCGGAAAACACGCCCGGCTCCATTGTCACAGCCAGTGTGGAAGGAACCAGACCGATTCTTGTCGAGATCCAGGGTCTTGCCGGCAGCAGTACCCTTGGAACCCCCAGAAGAACCATTCTGGGTCTGGACCAAAACCGGGTATCTCTTCTGGTTGCGGTGATGGAAAGAAAGCTGGGTTTTCAGTTGATGGGGCATGATATATTCATGAATGTCGCAGGAGGTGTAAGAGTAGATGAACCGGCCGTGGATATGGGAATCATTGCAGCGGTCGCATCCAGCTTTCTGGACCGTTCCATTGACAGCGGGACGGTTGTACTCGGAGAAGTCGGACTGACCGGTGAGGTCAGAGCCATCAGTCATACGGATATCCGGGTTTCTGAAATCAAAAAAATGGGATTTACCCGTTGCCTTTTGCCGGCTTCCAACCTGAAGCGGATGAGCGCCATTCCAGGAATTGAGGTGATTGGAATTCACAATATATCTCAGGCGATGGAAATTTTGTTTTAGTAGTTTCACTTGCAAAACAGGGTCAAATCATAATATTATACAGATGATTCGAGTCTGAAAAAAACAGTTTTTATGGAAACAATATCCGGGCATCAACAGGCTTTTCCCATGAAAAAAAAGCAGGGATCATCTCAGAACAACAAATGGGAAGACCACTATGCCCGTAAGGCTAGAAAAGAAAACTTTCCTGCCCGATCGGTTTACAAATTACAGGAGATTCAGGAAAAGTACAGATTGCTCCAAAAAGGAAACAGAATTCTCGACCTTGGCTGTTCGCCGGGATCATGGCTGCAATATACAGCAACACTGGTCGGGCCTCAGGGAAGGATTGTCGGAATTGATAAAAAAAAAGTTACCCTGCAATTGCCACCTCATGTTACGGTTCATACGGGTGATATTTTTTCCATCCAGTCTCTACTGGAGCAGGAGGAAATGATCCATCCTTTTGATATTGTGCTGAGTGATATGGCTCCGGACACAACCGGCAATAAATTCGTAGATGCAGCCCGTTCTCTTGCCCTCTGTGAGGCAGCCTTTGATATTGCCAGACAACATCTGAAAGCCGGAGGATCGTTTGTCTGCAAAATTTTTCAGGGTGAGGATTTCAAGCGGTTTACGGATTCAATCCAGAAGGAATTTCACAAATCAAAAATCTACAAACCAAAAAGCTGCCGAAAGGCCAGCAAGGAAATATATATTATCGGCGTCGATAAAAAACAGGAGGAAATATGTCCGGACACAGCAAGTGGTCATCCATAAAACACAAAAAAGCAGCCGTGGATGCAAAACGCGGAAAAATTTTTACAAAAATCATTAAAGAGATCACTGTGGCTGCCCGAATGGGAGGTGGTGACCCGGATTCCAATCCACGTCTCAGATCGGCTGTTCTTTCCGCAAAAAGTGTGAATCTGCCCAAGGACAAACTGGAAAGGGCCATCAAAAAAGGCACCGGAGAGCTGGAAGGGGCAAACTATGAAGAGATCACCTATGAAGGATATGGCCCTGGCGGTGCTGCTGTTTTGATCGAATCACTGACCGATAATAAAAACAGGGCGGTTGCGGATATCCGTCATATTTTCAATAAATGCGCAGGAAATTTAGGGGAAAACGGATGCGTATCCTGGATGTTCCAGAACAAGGGCTGTATTATCGTACAGAAAAAGGATGTAGAGGAAGATAAGCTCATGGAGACAGCCCTTGAAGCCGGAGCAGAGGACATCCGGGAAGAAGATGACAGCTTTGAGGTCATCACATCTCCCGCTGATTTTGAGGCGGTGAAATCCGCACTTGATAATGCCAAAATTCCCACGACTGAAGCGGAAATCACCATGCTGCCTCAGTCCACGGCAGACCTTGCCGGAAAAGAAGCAGAGCAGATGATTCGGCTCATGGATATGCTGGATGAGTGTGAGGATGTCCAGAAGGTATACACCAATGCCGACATCCCGGACGATATCATGAATGCCATGTAGAAAAGTGAGGTTGTTTCCGGACAGTACGATTACCGGATCGCAATCATATCCTGGACTGCCTTGAATGCACGAATGCGGATAGGCTCCGGAACCTTGATCTGTCCGATCAGGAATTCAAGACTTGCCGCCACATCCTCAAGGGTGATCTTCTTCATGTCCGGACACATCAGGTTTGTAGCGGCTGGATAAAAATTCTTGTCCGGATTTTCTTTTTGAAGCGGATAGAGAAGCCCGATTTCCGTGCCCACAATAAAAGACCGGTGACCCGATGTTTTGGCATACTGTATCATTCCTGCGGTACTCAGCACAATATCGGCTATTTCCAGAACTTCTGTTCTGCATTCCGGATGGGCCATAACAATGGCATCCGGGTAGGCTTCTTTTGCTTTTTTTACATCCACAGCGCTCAGACGATCATGGAACGGACAGCATCCATCCCAGAAATGAAGTTTCTTGCGGGTGTGCGCTGCTGCATACCGGGCAAGGTTTCTGTCCGGTGTCATCAGCACTTCATCGGCATCCAGGCTGTTGACCACCTTCACCACATTGGCAGACGTACAGCAAATGGTTGAAAGTGCCTTCACGGCTGCAGATGAATTGACATAGGTCACCACAGGCATGGGGGGAAGCGTTTCCAGTTTTGCCATAAGCAGATCCGGATGGATCATATCCGCCATGGGGCAGCCTGCATCTTTGTTCGGCAGCAGGACTATTTTTTCAGGAGAGAGTATGGAAGCGGTTTCCGCCATAAAATGAACCCCGCAGAATAAAATGATATCTGCATCAGTTCCGGCTGCCTTGATGCTCAGCTCAAGTGAATCTCCGCAAAGATCCGCAATATCCTGAATCTCCGGTGGTTGATAATTGTGTGCCAGGATAATGGCATTTCTTTCCTTTGCCAGTTTTTTAATTTTATCTTTCATTTTCTTGTCCTGATTCTACCGCCCATGATGGAAATCCGGATCACTGATCCATTTGAACAATATCCGTACCCGGCGGAATGGTAAAATGGAAGGTACTATCCGGCTGGCTGGATGTAAAATCGATATCCGTCAACTCAATACGGGTTTCGTCTCCATACGCATTGTAAGTCACGACCCGGATAACATTACAGGTCTCCGCCGAGATGGTTAAATGGATAACCGAAATATCAACATTTTTTTCCTGTGGCCATAGTTTCAGCATATTTTCACTTGCAACCAGGCTCTCGCCGATGGACACGATGAATTTTTTCCGGATCAGACTGATATCGGACAAGAATCCAGCGCCTTTACCGTTACTGAAAAAGGATGGAAATGTACCGACCGTGACCTGTTTGTCGTCCGGCCGATATATCCACAGCGTTGAGCCGTCGGTAATGATCTGCTGACGATCCGGTTTTATGTATTCCCATTTCATCATCCCCGGCTTTTTAAAATACGCCTGACCATCCGCACTATCTGTAATCTTCATGGCCTGAAGGGTGGAGGTCTGAAAAAAACGGGCTGAAAAGCCTTGTCCGCTGTATCGTTTTTCCACGCAGTCGAGTATCCTGTCAACAGCCTTGTCCCTCTCCTGGATCACGGCATCCGATGTTTTACCGGAATCCTGGCCAAACAATATCTGAACCGGCATCACAGACAAGGCCAAAAAAAGAAACACAACTATTTTTCTGATGATCATAAAAAATATCCTTTACGCATAAAAAAGAAAATATCACTGACAAATTCCGTGATATTGAAAATTTTGCCTACCATACCCTATCCATGATGTAAATACTGATCCATAAAGATCCAGTCCAGAGAAGGCTGGCCGGATCATGACAGCAGCCGGATCACCCTTTGTAAATCCTCTCCCGGATGACAGACCCCAAGATCCACTTCGTGCAGGAGCGCATTTGAATCATCACTCCGCCCGAACTGGCTGAAGCTGATCCGGTTGATGATTTCAACTGTTTTTCCGGCTTCATCTATATTTATACACGGATTCCTGTCCCCCTTCAAGATCATTACCTCCATCGTATATCTTTCCAACTGCTTTTCATATGCTGCTGCTTTTTGAATGGCTTGTATGCAGGCTTTTTTTCTTTCCATCAGGGCATTGAAGATATCCGTGGTTTCACCCAATGTGCTGGTGAACTGAATGAGAAAATCCACATATTGTAGATAATCTTTATCACCGGAATCCATTCTGGAAAAAAAATCACATAAAAACCGTTTAATATG